>CAMIVH010000023.1 GCA_946401755.1 uncultured Caryophanales bacterium
AGATATTATCATCAAACTTTACGTAAGTAATGTCAAGACCTAAAACATAGAACATGTCAGTAAGTGTTTTAAATAAGTTATTTAGTTGTGCTAAATCAGCGTCTTTATTTCTGATTAATTGGTTAACATCTTTAAGGACATTGTAGAGTTCCGCTAAAGCGTTCGCAGTGTTTAAGTCATTGGCTAAGGCTTCTAAGAACTTAGCGATGTATTCTGGCTTACCTTCATCTAAATTAACTTTGTTAGCCTGCAATTTAAGCGCAGCTTGTTTATAAGCCATTTGCATTCTAGAAACTTCTTGTTGAGCTTCTTTTACTGTTTCATCAGTGAAGTTAACTGCTTGTCTATAATGAGCGTTTAAAATAACTAAACGGGTGACTAAACCACCATAGGTGGCAATCATATCTTTAGCTAAGACGACATTGCCTAAAGACTTTGACATCTTTTCGTTACCAAAGTTAATAAAGGCGTTGTGCATCCAGTAATGAGCAATCTTACTATGATGTGTTGCTTCACTTTGAGCGATTTCATTTTCATGGTGTGGGAATTTTAAATCATAACCACCACCATGGATATCGATATGGTCACCTGGGAAGATAGAATCAATCATGACGCAGCATTCAGTGTGCCAGCCTGGTCTACCTAAGCCCCATGGGGAATCCCATTTAATACCTTCTTCAGTCTTTTTCCATAAAGCGAAGTCTAACGGACTTTCTTTTTGTGAGTTCTCTTCCACACGTGCGCCTACGCGTAAATCTTCTACATTTATGCCGCTTAAAGCGCCATAATCTTTAATGTTTTCAACACGGAAGTAGACGTCGCCGTCTCTGACATACGCTGCTCCAATTTTCACAAGGTTATCGATATAGGCGATAATCTTTTGCATATATTCGGTGACACGTGGAGTAATTGTTGGAATTTGAGAACCAATACCTTTAACAGTCTTTTCAAATTCACCGATGTAGAAATCGGTTAATTCCTTTTCTGATTTACCTTCTTGCTTCGCGGCTTTGATGATTTTGTCATCAACGTCAGTGTAGTTACTCACATAAGTGACGTCATAGCCAACATAAGTCAAAAAGCGTCTCAAAGTATCAAAAACAACGACTGGTCTCATGTTGCCGATATGTGGATAGTTATAAACTGTTGGTCCACAGACATACATGCTGACCTTGTTTTCTTTAATAGTTTTGAAGTCTTCTAATGAATTAGAAAGGGAATTGTAAAATTTGATGTTCATATGGTTTTCCTCTTTTAGAGACAATAAGGGGCGAGTATTTAAGTACCCGCCCCTAAATATTAATTATTTCTTTTCTGGAAATCTTGCTCTATTAGCATCGTAAGATGTATGGAGTAATTCTTCGGCGAGTTCACTGCCTGGTTCACCCAAATAATCTTTGTAGAGTTTTTGGATGTCTTTGTTATTGTGTGATTGACGAATGACTAAGCGTTCATCTTCACTGTATAACACGCTAGCACGTTTGGCGCGGTATGTATCCAAGATATCGTCATCTTCGTTTGGTAAGAAGATTGGTTTAACGAATGGTTGACCACCACCGTTGATACATCCACCTGGACAACACATGACTTCGATGAAAGCATATGGAGATGTTCCATCTTTGATTTGGTCTAAGAGTTTCTTAGCGTTAGCCATACCAGAGGTAACTGCAACCTTGATTTCAGTACCATTGATATTTAAAGCAGCTTCTTTAACACCTTCTAAGCCACGGACAGCGGTGAAGTTGATTTCTTGATATTCTTTACCAGTTAACCAGAAATAAGCTGTTCTTAAAGCGGCTTCCATAACACCACCGGTGACACCGAAGATGACACCAGCACCACTATATTCGCCGAGTAAGTCGTTATCAAATTCTTCATCTGGTAATTTGTTCCAAACGATACCAGCACGTTTGATCATCTTTGCTAATTCACGTGTTGTTAAAACAGCATCGACATCTTCTGGCATTTCTTTTCTTTGTCTTTCGTACTTCTTAGCGGTACATGGCATGATGGAGACCACAAAGATATCCTTTGGATCTAATTCATGTTGTTTAGCGAAGTAAGACTTCACAATAGCACCCATCATCATGTGTGGGGACTTACATGTGGAGACGTTTGGAATGACTTCTGGATAGAAGTATTCTAAGTAGTTAATCCAACCTGGGGAACAGGATGTGATTTGTGGAAGTGGCGCAGTCTTCTTAGTAATTCTTTCTAAGAGTTCGTGAGCTTCTTCCATGATTGTTAAGTCAGCAGCAAAGTTGGTGTCGAAGACACGGTAGAAACCTAATCTACGTAAAGCAGCGACCATTTTGCCTGTACCGGTTGTACCAATTGGTTCACCGAATTCTTCGGCAATCGCGGCTCTAACAGCTGGAGCAGTTTGAACGATGACTTTCTTACCCGCTTTGAAGGCGGCGTCAACTTTGGCGATTTCTTCGTTTTCGTATAAGGCACCTGTTGGGCAGACGTTCACGCATTGACCACATTGTAAGCATGGGCTTTCAGCGAAACTTCTATTTTGTGCAGGAGCAACGATGGCTTTGAAACCACGGTTTTCAAAACCGAGGATGGAAATACCGTGCGCTTCTTTACATCTTTCGATACAACGACCACATAAGATACATTTAGCGGTATTTCTCATTAAGCCTGGGGCTAATTCGTCAACAGTGGCTGGTGTTTGTTCGCCCATGAATTTTTGATCACGAGCACCAACAATGTTAGCGACTTCTAATAATTCACACTTGCCTTGTTTTGGGCATTGTAAACAGTTCTTTTGGTGATTGGAAAGGATTAATTCCACGGAGGCACGTCTGGCTTCGACGGCTTTTTGGGAATTGGTGATGATTTCCATACCTTCGTTAACTGGGTAAACGCAAGAGGCAACTAAGCCACGTGCACCCACGACTTCAACTAAGCAAACACGGCAGGAGGCCAAAGAGCATTTGCCATGGTTGAAGGCACAGAGGGAAGGAACGACGTAACCACATTTTCTTGCAGCTTCTAAAACTGTAAGACCGGATTCAACTTGGTAAGGTTGACCATTAATTTTGATATTAACTAATGCCATGGTTATTTCCTCCTATCTCTTGGTGATTGCACCAATACGGCAACCACTTAAACATGAACCACACTTGACACACTTCTTAGGGTCAATGACGTGGGCAAATTTACCTGGGTTAACATTACCATTTGGTAAGTGAGCAGGTTCTGTACCAGGAGCGATAGCGCCGACTGGGCAGTTTCTCATACAGAGACCACAACCGATACATTTATTTGGAAGAATGTAGTATTCCATCATGTTCTTACAAACGTGAGCTGGACATTTGTGATCTTTGACGTGAGCTTCGTATTCTTCTGGGAATGCTTTAATTGTGGATAAGATTGGGTTTGTCGCGGTTTGACCGAGAGCACATAAGGAGTTATTTCTAATAACATTGGATAATTCCTTAAGGTCTTCTAAGTCTTGAGGTTCACCCTTACCGTCACAAATCTTTGTTAAGATGTCTAAGCATCTCTTTGTACCGATACGGCATGGAGAACATTTACCACATGATTCATCGCAAATAAATGTCATATAGAATTTAGCGACGTCGACCATACAGTTGTCTTCGTCCATGACGATGGCACCACCGGAACCCATCATACTACCAGCAGCGACTAAGCTACCGAAGTCGATTGGTGTATCTAAGTCTTTTTCGGTTAAGCAGCCACCGGAAGGACCACCAGTTTGAA
The DNA here is from genome assembly GCA_946401755.1 of uncultured Caryophanales bacterium. Classification (GTDB taxonomy): domain Bacteria; phylum Bacillota_I; class Bacilli_A; order RFN20; family CAG-826; genus RUG14515. Next base: position 3,736 of record CAMIVH010000023.1, read on the forward strand.
TGGCTTTGAATTTCTTTCCGCCTGGGATACCACCACCGATATCATAAATTAATTGTCTTAATGTTGTGCCCATTGGAACTTCGACAAGACCAACGTTATTGACTTTACCACCGAGAGCAAAGACCTTTGTACCTTTGGTGTCATCTGTACCAATAGCAGCGAATTTTTCCCAACCTTCTCTTAAGATGTAAGGAACGCAAGCTAAGGTTTCGACGTTGTTAACGACTGATGGACAACCCCATAAACCTTTAACTGCTGGGAATGGAGGACGAGGACGTGGCATACCACGTTTACCTTCGATAGAGTTAATTAAGGCTGTTTCTTCACCACAGACGAAGGCGCCAGCGCCTAAACGGATGTGGCAGCGGAAGGAGAAGTCTGTACCTAAGATGTGATCACCTAAGATACCAATTTCTTCTAATTCTTTAATAGCTTTGGCTAAACGTTTAACAGCGATTGGGTATTCCGCACGGACATAGAAGTAACCGTTTTGAGCGCCGATTGCGTAACCAGCAATCATCATACCTTCGATAACTGCACATGGGTTACCTTCGATGATGGAACGGTCCATGAATGCACCTGGGTCACCTTCGTCACCGTTACAGATCATGTATTTTGGTCCGTCACCCTTTGGAACGAAGGACCATTTTCTACCGGTTGGGAAGCCTGCGCCACCTCTACCTCTTAAACCTGATTTTAAAACTTCATCAATAACTTCTTCACGAGTCATGTGTAAGGCTCTATTTAAACCTTGGAAAGCACCGTTACCAATGGCTTCGTTGATGTCTTCTGGGTTGATTTCACCATTACCATGTAAAGCGATGTCTCTTCTTTGTAATTTGTAGAAGTTAATTTCGTGTTGTTTTTGAACGTGTTGTTTTGTTTGTGGATCAACGAAGAGTAAACGTTCAACTACTTCATTGTTCTTAATGTCTTTTTCGAATAATTCTTCAACGTCACTAACTTTGACCTTAACGTATAAGGTTTCTTCTGGGAAAACTTTAACGAAAGGACCTTGGGAACAGAAGCCGAAGCAACCAACGATGTTAGCGGTCACTTTATCTTCTAAGCCGTTAGCCTTAATTAATTCGTTGAACTTATCGATGATGACTTGTGAGTCTGCGGATAAGCAGCCAGTACCACCACAGACAACGATGGCTTTATGGCCTGGTTCACAGTGGAACTTCTTTTGTAAACAAGCGCCACATTTTTCAAATCTCGCTTGGAGTTCTTTTTCGGATTTGATTTGTTCCATACTTAGTTAGCCTCCTTTGCGCGATATTCTTCGATAATGTTTTTAACGTTATCAACTTTAACTTGTGGGTAAACTTTACCATTGATGCTCACTGCTGGAGCAACAGCACATGCACCGATACAACGGAGCAAGTCTAATGTGAATAAACCATCTGGTGTTGTTTCACCTGGTTTAATACCTAATAATTCGCCAAATTTGTCGCATACCAATTGACTGCCTTTGACGTAGCAAGCAGTACCTAAACAGACACCAATGACATATTTGCCCTTTGGGACCATTGAGAAGAACGAATAGAAAGTCACAACACCATAAATGTCACTGACTGGGACACCAGTTAATTCAGAGACGAGTTCTTGAACTTCTAGAGGAATATAGCCGTATTCCTTTTGAATGTCTTCAAGAATCATCATGGTTGGAGTTGGCTCATCTTTATAGCGTTCCACTATTTCGGTAATTTGTTTTACAGCTTGTGGTTGTAATTTTGCCATAATAGCCTCCTAATGATTACATAAAGTAATTCAGCGATATTATTTTACGCGTACGAGTGTGCCTAATCAATAGGAAAAAGTGGAAACGTTTATAAAATAAAAAGTTAAGCGTTGCTAACGAGCGTTTTTGTTAACATTATGCCTAACTTTTTAATATTGGTTATTTATTAATTGCCTTTATAGGCTTTGATTAAGATTTGCTTCATGTCTTCCACGATTGGCATACGTGGGTTGGCTGGTGAACATTGATCTTCGTAAGCGAGTGTTGCGACTTCATCAAGTTTAGCCATCCAAGCCTTTTCATCAATGCCACAGGCTTGGAAGTTTGGATCTAAGCCACATTCTTTAATTAAGGCATTAATTGCAGTGGCTAAGGATTCAACGCCTTCTTCTGGTGTGGAAGCTTTTAAGCCTAATAAACCAGCGATTTCTTGATACTTCTTATCAGCGCAGTAATGGTTATATTTTGGCCAGACACTTAACTTAGTTGGCACTTGACCGTTATAGCGGATGACGTGTGGGAGAAGAATAGCGCAAGCATAGCCGTGTACGACGTGGAATTCAGCGCCTACCTTATGCGCTAAGGAGTGTGTCATACCTAGGAATGCGTTCGCAAATGCCATACCTGCGATAGTCGCAGCGTTGTGCATTTTTTCTCTGGCTTCTAAGTCATTTGGACCATATTTAACCGCACGTGGTAAGTACTCAAATACTAATTGAATTGCTTTTAAGCAAAGACCATCAGTAAAGTCGTTAGCCATGACGGAAACATAGGCTTCAATTGCATGGGTCAAAACATCTAAACCAGTCATCGCTGTCGCCGCTTTTGGAAGGTGAGTTGTGAACTCTGGATCAACGATAGCGATTGTTGGTGTTAAGGAGTAGTCAGTTAATGGATATTTCTTGTTATTTGCCTTATCAGAAATAACGGCGAATGGCGTAACTTCACTACCTGTACCAGATGTAGTTGGGATACAAATTAAACGAGATTTTTTACCTAATTCAGGGTACTTAAAAGCTCTCTTTCTAATATCCATGAATTTTTGTTTTAAATCATCGAAATTAACTTCAGGGTGTTCATAGAACAACCACATACCTTTAGCGGCGTCCATAACGGAACCACCACCTAAGGCGATAATGGTGTCTGGTTCAAATAATTGGAGCATTTCCGCGCCTTTTCTGACACTGGAAATATCTGGATCTGGTTCAACACCACTACAGATTTGCATGATTGGTCTTTCTCTTCTTTGATTGAGTTGTTCTTCAATCTTACTTAAGAAGCCTAATTCAATCATGGATTTATCAGTGACGATAAAGACTTTGTGCATTTCTTTACAGTCTTTTAAATATTGAATGGAATTGCGTTCGAAATAAATCTTCGCAGGAACTTTAAACCATTGCATAGTGTTTCTCCTTTTACCGACTTGTTTAATGTTTAAGAGGTTGACCGCACTGATGTTGCCACCAATGGAGTTATGGCCATATGAGCCACAACCTAAGGTCAACGATGGTAGGAATGAGTTATAAACATTACCAATACCACCAAATGTCGATGGAGAATTCCAAATGATACGAATGGCTTTCACGAGTTCGCCAAAATCATCCGCCATTTTTTGTTCTTTGCAGTGGATTGCGGCACTATGTCCAAGGCCGTTAAATTCCACCATTTCTTTGGCTTTTTCAAAACCTTCTTTTTCATCCTTCACACAGAAATAAGCGAGGACGGGTGATAGTTTCTCTCTAGAAATTGGTTCTTTTGGACCAACTTGTTGGCAGAAAACACCAAGGATAGAAGTATCTTCTGGAACATCAAATCCAGCTTGTTTTGCAATCCAATGAGCGGACTGTCCAACGATGTCTGGATTGAGCTTTCCGAGCTCTGCATCCTTATCACCTTCGGCATAGCCAAACATATATCTTGAGAGTTTAATCTTTTCTTCTTTATTAACGAAATAGACTTTGAAACGTTTGAATAAAGCAACTGCTTCATCCCAAATATCTTGGTCAATAATGACTGCTTGTTCAGAAGCACAAATCATACCGTTATCAAAGGACTTGGATAAAACGATATCATTAACGGCTTGTTCAACGTCACAAGATTTATTCATATAAGCAGGAACGTTACCCGCACCAACACCCATCGCTGGTTTACCACAGCTATAAGCTGCTTTAACCATGGCGTTACCACCTGTGGCTAAAATTGTTGCTACATCTGGGTGATTCATTAAAGCGTGTGTCGCATCCATACTTGGATGTTCAATCCATTGAATACAGTTCTTTGGTGCACCAGCGGCTTCGGCCACTTCTTTCATTAAGACAGCAGCTTGTTTACTACTTTGTTGTGCGCTTGGGTGGAACGCAAAGATAATTGGATTTCTAGTCTTTAAACAAATCAAAGATTTGAAGATAACTGTACTAGTTGGGTTTGTCACTGGGGTAATACCACAGATAACACCAACTGGTTCCGCAATCTTTGTGATACCAGTAACTGGGTCATTGCTTACCACACCAACAGTCTTTAATGAACGCATATTATTTTGGACATATTCGCAAGCGAATAAGTTCTTTGTGGCTTTGTCTTCAAAGACACCACGATGTGTTTCATCAATAGCCGCTTTAGCTAATGTACCATGATGGTCTAAACCGGCAACACAGCACTTAGCGACGATGTAGTCGATTTGTTCTTGGTCAAGACTTTCAAATTCTTCAAGAGCCTTAACGCCTTTGGCCACTAAATCATTAATTTCCTTTGTAACTTCTGGGGCCACTACTTTTTCTTCAGGCATAATTATTAGCCTCCCTATTGTTTATTAATACGATGGAAGAAGACCGCTAAAGAACGGGCTAAATCCATGTTTTCAACGATGATGTTATCAGGGTGTTCTAAGTGAACTGGAACAAAGTTCCAAATCGCTTTAATACCACTGTTAATTAATTTGTTAACGATTTCTTGTGTGACGTCCTTAGGAGTGGTTGCAATCGCTACTTCCACACCTAATTCCTTAATCTTATTATCCAAATTAAAAATAGAATAAATTGGTTTGCCTTCAATTGACTCACCGGTAATGGATGGATCAATGTCAAAACCGGCAACAATATCTAAGCCATAATCATCAAAGCCTTTAAACGACAAAAGAGCGCTGCCTAAATGACCAACGCCTACGAGAATAGCTTTATTGACTTGGTTATAACCAAGATATTCTTTTAAATGGTTAATCAAAGTATCAACATCTCTAGAACAGCCAGGTTTAGAACTATTAGGGGAAACGATTTGCAAATCCTTTCTCACTTGTTCTTCTGAACAGTTAAGAGCGTCCGCTAATAAGCGAGAATTAACTTTGTTAATACCACTATTTCTTAAAGACAATAAAACGTTTAAGTAAACAGGATATCTTTCAATTTGTTTTAACGAAACTTTAGTTTTCATACTCATAGTTCGGTATTTTTTTACCAATCTATTTATAATCTGATTTTATGAGTATTTCAATATTTTTTTACCGAAGTATAGTATGTAATACTGCATTGTTGCTATGCAACAAAAGTATTGGTTTACATAATAAAAAACAGTGGCTTCCACCACTGCATTTTGTGTCTTTTTTATCTCATAAAGCTAAGCGACTATGGCGATGCTTTTTAATACTCTTAATAATAGAGATAATCGCGCAGACAATCCAATAAATGATCACTTCAACGAGAAGCACCCCAATAAATATAAATGGAGCATAGAACACGCCAAAACTGCCCAAAGCTATTGGATTGAAGCCACAGATTAAGACATCAATACCAAAGGTAATGAATGCGGTCACTAAAAAAATTGTAGTTGCAGTAAGAATTATTGAGGCGATGCCTCTTTTTAATGTTAATTGTTTATTCATAATTATCCTTATTGTTTGTTAGCGGTTTGTTTGTGTTTTCTAATAATTAGTTCACGTGTAGCGAGGATCAAAATGATTGAACCAATCATAACCGCTAATGCTGCGATGATACATACAACATATATAGTTTGACCATATTGGCCAGATAATGAACTAATTATGTAGCCCATGCCAATGCCTGGAACAATTAGCATAATAAAGAACGCTAGTGCAGCAATTGCGATCAATGCTTCAACAACAGAAAATACAGTAGATGCTTTTGATTTTTTCATAACTATAATTCCTTTTCTTGCTTACATCATAACATTTTCATTGTAGTAGTGCAAATTTGCCTTCCCAGCAACACCTCTTTTAACGTCTATAATAAAGAGCACTACTGCTCTAATAAACATGCCAATGTTAATTAAAGAAATTCCAAAAGAAAGTATAAAAAATGTATAACTATTACAATGTAGTAACAAATCTATCGCCCACATAAAGAAAGGCAAAAGAAGAATATGTAGCACCACTAACATAATGATGCCTACAATCAAATCCCTATAGGAATAGAAACGATAGAACCACAAACTTCTAGGAATCATAGCTTAAAACCTTTGCTAGATTCTATCATAACTTTTTTATTAATTACAAGTAGGAGATGTTACTTTGGTTTTTTAAAAATAAGTAAGAGTATTAGAGCAACTGCCGCCAAACAAGTTATGACGCAAACGCACGAAATAATGATTGCGGTTTCTAGCGTTACAAAAGAATTCATCGGTGTATATCTAACTGCATAACCAATAAAAGCATAAGCAAAACATCCGGCCACAATTGCTACTAATGAAAGCAAACTGATAAAAATAATTCTTTTAATTTTGCTCATAAGATTTCACAAAAAACATCACCACCAAAATATATAAAAACACTGGCTTAGTCAACACAAACTGTTTAAGCCAGTGTAATTATTTCTATAGATAAGCGATTTCGTTTTGTTTTTTACGCGCGAATAACTTTGTCACAGCGTCTTTAACGTTGGTTTTGCCATCGATAATCGCTGCAACTGTATCTATGATAGGTAGTTGTAGATCGTATTTCTTCTCTAATTCTAAAGCGGCATCTAAGGAGTTAAGACCTTCGATGACCATACCAACTTGTTCCTTTGTTTCTTCTAAGGAATAGCCTTGGCCTAATAAATAGCCCGCTTTATGGTTTCTGGAGTGAACTGATGTTGCGGTAACAACGATATCACCAATACCAGTTAAACCAGAGAATGTATTAACATTCGCACCCATTGCTAAACCAATCTTAGTGATTTCTCTAAGACCTCTAGTGATTAACGCCGCTTTCGCGTTATCACCAAAGCCTAAACCATCACTCATACCAGCGGCTAACGCGATAATATTTTTAAGCGCACCACATAATTCGACACCAACGATGTCTTGATTTGTATAAACTCTTAAAGAAGAGGAATAGAAGATGTTTTGAATTTCTTCAGCGT
>CAMIVH010000024.1 GCA_946401755.1 uncultured Caryophanales bacterium
AAGATATGGTCGGACACAAATTAGGTGAATTCTCCCCAACAAGAAAATTCACTGGACATACAGGCCACACAGCTGAAGATAAAGCAGCTGCCGCCGGTAAATAGTAGGAGGGTCTAATACATGGCAGAAACAAAGAAAACAACTGCTAAAAAGACAACCAAAAAGGTTGCTGAACCAGTAGTTGAAGAAACAAAAGTTGAAGCTCCTGTTGAAGAAGCTCCTAAAGCAAAGAAAGCCCCAGCTAAGAAAGCTGCTCCAAAAGCAGAAAAAGCTGAAGCTCCAAAGAAAGCCAAAGAAGAAAAGAAGGCTGAAGCTCCTAAAAAGCCAATGCCAACTGAAGCTAGAGCGATCGCGAAGAACGTCCGCGTTACTCCACGTAAAGTTCGCTTAGTTATCGATCTCGTCAGAGGCTTACCAGTTAAACAAGCGTTAGGTATCTTAGATAACTTAAACCGTGCCGCTAGCGAACCAGTCATGAAATTAATCAAGTCTGCCGCTGCTAACGCCACCAACAACTTCGGTATGGATGAAGATGCATTATACATCGCTCAAATCTATGCCAACGATGGCTTAAGAATGAAGAGATACTTACCAAGAGCGAAAGGCTCAGCCTCAGGCTTAGTCAAACGCAGCAGCCACATCACAGTTGTGGTCAAGATGAGATAGGAGGAAAACATCAATGGGTCAAAAAGTTAATCCAGTAGGCTTAAGAATTGGCGTCAACAAGAATTGGAATTCTCGTTGGTATGCTAATGATCAAGAATTCCATGTGTTCCTCAACGAAGATGTTAAAGTTCGTGAATTCTTAGAAAAGAAACTCAAAGAAGCTTTACTCTCTCACGTCGAAATCGAAAGAATCAAAACCGACAAAGGTTACACTGTGGTCGTCATGGTCTTCGTCGCCCGTCCAGGCGTCGTCATTGGTCAAGACGGTAAAAATATTAATGAATTAAAAGAACAATTAGCGAAATTACTCAAGAACGCTGAAGTCCGTATCGATGTCGTGGAAGTCAAAAATCCTGACTTAGATGCCACAATCGTTGCTAGCGAAATCGCTAAACAATTAGAAGAAAGAGCGAGTTTCAGAACTGCGCAAAAGAAAGCCATCCAAAGAGTCCGTAAAGCTGGCGCTAAAGGTATCAAAACTTCCGTCAGTGGCCGTTTAGGTGGTGCCGATATCGCCCGTGCTGAAGGCTATCGTGAAGGTGTCATTCCTCTACATACCTTAAGAAGTGATATTGACTACGCTTGCGTACACGCTGCTACACAATATGGCCGTTTAGGCGTTAAAGTGTGGATCTGCCGTGGCGAAATTCGTCCTGAACTCCAAAAGAAACAAAATAACGAGAAAGGAGAATAGTCATGTTACAACCAAAACGTGTTAAATATCGTCGTCCACATATCATCAAATATGAAGGACACTGCAAATCCGCTCCAAAAGTGGCTTTCGGTGAATTTGGTTTACAAGCTCTTGAAGGTGCTTGGGTCACAACTCGTCAAATCGAAGCGGCCCGTATCTGCCTCGCTCGTTATACCAAAAGAGGTGGTCAAATCTGGATCAGAATCTTCCCACACTTAGCTAAGACTAAAAAGCCTGCTGAAGTTCGTATGGGTTCTGGTAAAGGTTCACCAGAAGATTGGGTAGCAGTCGTCCGTAAGGGCTGCGTCATGTTCGAAATCGGCGGTGTCGCTGAAGAAGACATGAGAGAAGCTCTCCGCTTAGCGGCTTACAAACTCCCAATCAAATGCAAAATTATTAAGAAAGGTGAGTAATAGTTATGAAAATTAATGAAGTTCGTGAACTTTCTACGAGTGAATTAAAAGAAAAATTATACTCACTCAAGGAACAATTATTCGAGCTCCGCAGAAAGAAAGCTGTCGGTGCCCTCGAAAGAGGTGAAGATGTCATCACCGTGAGAAAAGACATCGCAAGAGTTAATCTCGTTCTCAGAGAACGTGAATTAGCAGAAAACAAATAGGAGGACTGCTTAGATGGAAAGAAAAACAGAAGCGAGAACCGTCATTCAAGGCGTCGTTGTCTCTGATAAAAACGCTAAGACAATCGTCGTCCTAGTTGAAACACATAAAAGACACTCAAAATACGGTAAACGTGTTAAATACGGTAAAAAGTACTACGCTCATGATGAAGAAAACGCCGCCAAAGTTGGCGATACAGTCACCATCATGGCCACCCGTAAATTAAGTGCCACAAAACGCTGGAGATTAGTCTCCATCGATAAGAAAGCGGAATTATCAGTTAAAGAAGCTGAAGCTGAATTAAAAGAAGAAATCATCGAAGCTGAAGCCGCTGTCGAAGCTACTGAAGAAAAGGAGGCCGAATAGTTTATGATCCAGAAGGAAACAAACCTTGTTGTCGCTGACAACTCCGGTGCGAGATCTGTTCGCGCTTTCACCCTCTATGGTGGCTCAACCCGTAAGAGCAGTAGTGTTGGTGACGTCATCTTATGTGCCGTCAAAGACGCTATCCCAAACGGTAAAGTTAAAAAAGGCGATGTCGTCAGATGCGTCATCGTTAGAACCAAAAAGGCTATCGGTCGTCGCGATGGCTCAACAATTGCCTTTGATGACAATGCTGTTGTAGTTATTAATGATGATAACGCGCCTGTAGGTACACGTGTGTTCGGCCCTGTCGCTAGAGAACTCCGTGAAAAGGGTATTGAAGGATTCATGAAAATTGTCTCCCTCGCCCCAGAAGTGTTATAAGGAGGAAGAACGATGAATCTTGTTAAAGGTGATAAAGTTATCGTGATCGCTGGTCGCGATAAAGGAAAAACTGGCACAATTCAAAAAGTGATTCCTGAACAAAACCGTGTTGTCGTCGATGGCGTCAACATTCGTAAAAAATGCAACAAACCAACACAAAAGAACCCAGATGGTGGCATCGTTGAAATCTATGCCCCAATTGATGCTTCCAATGTTATGTTGGTTGACCCAAAGACCAAAAAGCCAACAAAGATTGGTCACAAAGAAGTCAAGGGTAAAAAAGTCCGCTATGCTAAGGCCAGCGGTACAGTGTTATAAGGAGGAAAGCTGAAATGGCTGAAGAATTAAAAGAAAAGAAAGCTCCTGCTAAGAAAGCTGCTCCTAAAGCTGCACCAAAAGCTGAAGCGGCTGCTGAAGAAGCTCCAAAAGCTGCTCCAAAAGCCAAGAAAGCTAGCAAGGGCAATAAGAAAGCTGCGATCGTCTCTCGTGTTCAAGTCAAATATGAAAACGAAGTTCGTAAAGCTTTATTAGAAAAATATCAATATTCTTCCACAATGCAAATTCCTGCGTTAAGCAAAATCGTCATCAACATCGGTGTCGGTGATGCTACACAAGATAGCAAGAAGTTAGAAGAAGCGGTCAGTGAATTAACATTAATCTCTGGCCAAAAACCAATCATCACAAAAGCGAAAAAGTCTATCGCTACCTTCAAATTAAGAGAAGGTCAAGAAATCGGTTGTAAGGTCACATTACGTGGTCTTAGAATGTACGACTTCTTCGATAAGTTAGTCTCTATCGCTCTCCCACGTGTCCGTGACTTCCGTGGCGTTAGCAAAAACGCTTTCGATGGTCGTGGTAACTACACACTTGGTATTAAAGAACAATTAATCTTCCCAGAAATCGATTACGATAAAGTGGCGAAGGTTCGTGGTATGGACATCGTTATTGTCACAACCGCGAAAAACGATGCGGAAGCGTATACCTTATTAGATTTATTAGGTATGCCATTCCACAGATAGAAAGGAGTTCACAGTAACATGGCAAAGACAAGTCAAAAAGTTAGACAATCTCGCCCACAAAAATATAAAGTTCGTGAATACACACGTTGCGAACGCTGTGGACGTCCACATTCTGTCTATAGCAAATTCCATTTATGCCGTATCTGCTTAAGAGAATTAGCCTATAAAGGTGAAATTCCAGGCATGAAGAAATCATCTTGGTAAAGAAAAGGAGGATATCGATTATTTATGATGACTGATCCAATCGCGGATATGCTTACCCGCATTAGAAACGCAAACGCGTTAAAATATGAATCTGTGAAGATGCCTTCTAGCAAGATGAAAGTCGAAATTGCTAAGATTCTCAAAGAAGAAGGCTTTATCGCTGATTACAAAGTCACTGGTAAAGTGAAAAAAGAATTAGCTATTACCTTAAAGTACTTCAATGGTGAAAGAGTTATCTCCGGTTTAAAGAAAATCTCTAAACCAGGTCTCAGAGTCAACGTTGGCTTTGAAAAATTACCAAAAGTTCTTAAAGGTTTAGGTATCGCAATTATTTCCACCTCCCAAGGTGTTATGACCGATTCAAAGGCCAGAACACTCGGTATCGGTGGTGAAGTAATTTGCTACGTCTGGTAATAGGAGGAAATGAGTCATGTCACGTATTGGTAACAAACACATTGATCTCCCAGCCGGAGTCACAGTGAGTGAAGAAAATGGTTTCGCCATTGTCAAAGGCCCAAAAGGCGAACTCAAAGTGAAATTAAATAAAGGTATTCAAATGAACGTTGAAGGTACAGTTGTTACATTCAAACGTGAAAATGAAACCAAACAAGTTAAACAAAACCATGGTACAGTTCGTGCTAATGTCCACAATGCTGTCGTCGGTGTTTCCGAAGGCTACAAAAAGACCTTAGAAATGAGAGGTATCGGTTACAAAGCTCAAATGAAAGGCCAAGCCGTTGAAATTTGGGCCGGTTATAGCCACACAGTGGTTATCAACCCAGAAGAAGGCGTCAAAATCACCTTACCTAACGCCACTGATATTGAAGTCGAAGGTATTGATAAACAAAAAGTTGGTCAAACCGCGGCCTTAATTCGTGAAGTACGTCCACCAGAACCATATCTTGGTAAAGGTATTCGTTACAAAGACGAAGTGGTTATCACTAAAGAAGGTAAGCGCGCTGGCGCTGGTAAGTAAGATAGGAGGTAAGAGTTATGACAACCAAACCAAGCAAAAATGTTTCTCGTTTAAGAAGACATGCTCGTGTGAGAAAGAAAATTTCCGGCACTGCCGAAACACCAAGACTCTGTCTCTATCGTTCTAACAAAAATATTGAAGCTCAAATTATCGATGACGTTAAAGGCGTTACATTAGTTGCTTCCTCATCCATGACCTTAAAGTTAGAAAATGGTAGCAACGTTGAAGCCGCCGCCGCTGTCGGTAAAGATATCGCTGAAAAAGCTTTAGCCAAAAAGATTAAGAACGTTGTCTTCGATAGAAGTGGTTACATCTATCATGGCCGCGTTAAGGCTTTAGCGGAAGCCGCTCGTGAAGCTGGCTTAGTGTTCTAATGGAGGAAATGACAATGGAAGAAGAAAAGAAAGTTGAAGCAGTTGCTGAAGAAGCTACTGCAGAAGCCGCTCCAGAAGCCGCTCCACAAGAACAAAATCAACAACCTCGTGAAAGACGTGAACGTCGTGATAACAGACGTGGCGATCGTAAAGGTGGCCCACGTGAAAGACGTGAACGCAGAGACGAACCAAAAGAATTTGAAGAACGTGTTGTTTTCATCAACAGAGTTAGCAAAACCGTTAAAGGTGGCCGTCGTATGAAATTCACCGCCCTCGTGGTTATCGGTGATCATAAAGGCCGTTATGGCTTCGCTGTTGGTAAAGCTGCTGAAGTTCCAGATGCCATTAAGAAAGCTAGTGAAGCTGCAAAGAAGAATCTCTTCAAACTTCACCTCGTGAAAGGTCAAACAATCTCTCACGAAATCGTTGGCAAATACGGTGCTTGTAACGTTTACTTAAAACCAGCCCCAGAAGGTACTGGTATCATCGCTGGTGGTCCAGTGAGAGCTATCCTCGAACTCGCCGGTGTTCAAAACGTTTGCAGTAAGGTCTATGGTTCCCGTGCTCCAATCAATATCATTAGAGCGACAAACCAAGGCTTGAACAACCTCAAGAGCTACAAAGTTATGAAAGAACTTCGTGGCAAAGAATAAACTAATAATTATTCCTTATAAATAGAAATAGGAGGTGCATTTATGAAACTACATGAACTTCAAGCAACAGAAGGTAGCCGTTTCGAACACTACCGTAAAGGTCGTGGCCTTGGTAGCGGAAACGGAAAAACTGCTGGTAAAGGTCACAAAGGCCAAAACGCCCGTAGTGGTGGCGGTGTTGCCTTAGGTTTCGAAGGTGGTCAATTACCACTTTGGAGAGCCTTACCAAAACGTGGCTTTAAGAATGTTAATCATGTCAATTATGCAACCATCAATGTTTCTGCCTTAGAAAGATTCGAAGACGGAACAGTGGTTACTCCAGCCTTATTAAAAGAAGTCGGTTTACTCAAAAAAGAATATAATGGATTAAAAGTCTTAGGCAGTGGCAAATTAACCAAGAAGTTAACTGTCCAAGCCAAAGCCTTCTCCAAATCTGCTGAAGCCGCAATTAATGAAGCTGGTGGCAAAATTGAGGTGATCTAATATGAAAAAGCTAATTAACATCCTCAAAAATAAAGAGATTATGGGTCGTATCGTCTTTACGATTATGATCCTCTTCATCTTCCGTTTAGGCGCGCAAATTACTGTTCCAGGTGTCTCAATTCCTGAATCCAGTAACTTAGCTAATGCCCTTAACGATAATAGCGCTTTATCACTCATGAACTTATTAGGTGGTGGAACCTTACAAAGCTTCTCCATCTTCGCTCTTGGTGTGAGTCCTTACATTACAGCGCAAATTATCGTCCAATTATTGTCCACTGACGTCTTACCAGCCTTAACTGAGTTAAAACGTCAAGGTCAATACGGAAGAAAGAAAATTGAAATGGCCACACGTTACTTAACATTAATGTTAGGTGCTGTTCAAGCGTATGGCATTGTCAAAACAATGGAATCCCAAACTCTTATTGAGTTCCATGTCGCGGAAAACGCTCCATGGTTAACATATATCTACGTGATCTTGATCTTGCTCGCTGGCACCATGCTCGTCATGTGGCTCGGTGACCAAATCTCCACAAAAGGTATTGGTAATGGTATTTCCATGATCATCTTCGCCGGTATCGTTAGCTCCTTACCATCACAAATGGTAACTGCTTGGATTAACTGGTGCGATCCATCAAAAACAACATCTATCGGTGAAGGCGCGACAATCGCGGGCTGGTTCCAATTCTTATTATATGTATTTGCCTACTTGCTCATCATTGCCTTCGTTACATTCATCGAATTATCAAAAAGAAAAATTCCAGTACAACATTCTGGAAAGGGCGGCGGCCAAACTCAAAGTATGGCTCGTGCCTCATTCTTACCAATTAAAATTAACTCCGCTGGTGTTATTCCTGTCATCTTCGCGAGTTCCATCTTAATGGCGCCACAAGTCATTATGGCATTCGTCGATACAGAAAATGGCATGAACGCACCATGGCTTAAAATCTTCTCCACCTCCGAGTTATTCGATAATGGTGGATGGTATATGCCTTGGGGCTTAATTATGTACATCATCCTCATCTTAGCGTTCTCATTCTTCTATGCGAACTTGCAAATCAATCCGCAACAACTCGCTGAGAACTTCCAAAAGAACGGTTCCTATATTCCAGGTATCCGTCCAGGTAATGAAACAGAACGTTATGTGAGAAAGGTCTTAAACCGTGTCACCGTTATTGGTGCCATCGCGTTAGCCTTCATTGCTGCCTTACCACCTGTCTTAACAATGACTGGCGTGTTCGGTGACAATCGTTCCTTAGCCTTAGGTGGCACCGGCCTCATCATCGTCGTTGGTGTTGCTCTCGAACTCAATTCTCAAATCGATGGCTTACTCGCTGGTAAATCCTTCGAAGAAGTCGTTGCTGGTGGAGGTCAAGGCTAATGAAAAGAAACATCATTCTCATGGGCCCTCCTGGTGCAGGTAAGGGCACGTTAGCTAAACAACTAATCGCTTTAGGCTTTGTTCATATCTCCACAGGTGATATGTTCAGAGAAGCCATTAAAGCTGGTACCGAACTCGGTAAATTAGCCGATAGTTACATCAAGCATGGGAATCTTGTTCCTGACGAAGTGACAATCGGTCTTGTCAAAGAAAGACTTTCTCAAGACGATTGCGCAAACGGATTTCTCTTAGATGGTTTCCCAAGAACCACGCCACAAGCGGAAGCTCTTGAGAAACTCACTAAAGAAATAAATCGTCCAATCGATGTTGTTATCAACTTAGATTGTAACGAAAACGAATTAGTGAGACGCATTAGTGGTCGTCGCGTTTGTAAAAACTGTGGCGCGCCATATCACATCGATACCTTTAAACCAAAAGTTGATGGTGTCTGTGATTTATGCGGAGGCCCTCTCTATCAACGTAATGATGATAATGAGGATGCCTTAAAAGTGAGACTTACTCACTACACTAATCAAACAAAGCCACTTATTGATTTCTATCAAGCAAGAGGCTTGCTCGCTAACTTTGATTCTTTAAAAGGTAGCGAAGCATTATTCGATGAAATTGCAAAATTTCTTAAAAGTTAACTTATGATAATTGTCAAGTCACCAAGGGAAATTGAATTAATGAAAGAAGCTGGCAAATTAGTGGCCAAAGTCTTCGAGACTGTGGAACCATTAATTCGACCAGGTATCTCAACCTATGAGATTAACGAAGTCGCCGAGAAAGTAATTTACGATGGTGGTGGTAGTTGTCCATGTAAGGGCTATTATGACTATCCAGCGGGAACATGCGTCTCAGTAAACGAAACTTTAATTCATGGTATCCCATCGAAAAAGATTAAACTTCAAGATGGCGATATTGTCTCCCTTGATGTCGTGGCATGTCTTAAGGGATACTGTGCGGATGCCACTAGAACGTTCATGGTGGGCACTTGCAAAGATAATGTCAAACAAATCGTCGATGTTTGTAAAAAAGCATTCTACGAAGGCATTAAGCAAGCTAAGCCAGGAAATAGAACTGGGGATATATCCGCCGCTATTCAGCATTATGTCGAATCTCATGGCTATAATGTGGCGCGTGACTTTACCGGTCACGGTATCGGTAAAAGCATGCATGAAGATCCAGCTGTTCCAAACTATGGTATCGCTGGTACTGGTCCACTTTTGCAAAAAGGTATGGCCTTAGCAATTGAGCCAATGATTCTTGAAGGTCGTAAAGAAACAAGAATCTTAGGCGATGGTTGGACAGTCAAATCTAAAGATGGCAAATTAACATGCCATTATGAAAACACCATCATTATTACCGATGAGGGTTACGAAATTATTACCTTAACTGAAGGAGAAAAGAAAATTAATGTCTAAAGCAGATGTCATCGAAGTCCAGGCGGTCGTTAAAGAGTGTTTACCAAATGCAACATTTAAGGTTGAACTCGAAAACGGCGTCGTAATTCTGGCCACCGTTTCTGGCAAAATCCGTATGAACTACATACGCATTCTCCCAGGAGATAGAGTTACGGTAGAAATCTCGCCTTATGATTTAACACGGGGCCGCATAACTTATAGATTCAAGTAGAATCAAATTGGAGGAAAAAACTATGAAAGTCAGACCTTCCGTCAAACCTATCTGTTCCAAGTGCAGAGTCATCAAAAGACATGGCAAAGTCATGGTCATTTGTTCTGATCCAAAGCACAAACAGAGACAAGGTTAATTTAGGAGGAAATTAGAATATGGCACGTATCGTTGGTGTTGATATTCCTAACGACAAACCAGTAGGTATCGCTCTTACCTACATCTATGGTATCGGTCGTTATACCGCAAAATTAATTTGCGACGGTGCTAAAGTTGATAGCACAATCAGAGTGAAAGATTTAACGGATGACCAATTAGGTGCAATCCGTAATGAAATCAGTAATTACAAAACCGAAGGTGATCTCCGTAGAGAAGTCGCCCTTAATATCAAACGTTTAACCGAAGTTGGTTGCTACCGTGGCACACGCCATAGAAGAGGCTTACCAGTCAGAGGTCAAAGAACAAAAACAAACGCCAGAACTCGTAAAGGTCCACGTAAGACCATTGCTAACAAGAAGATGGCGCCACAAGGTTAATGAAAGGAGTATAGAATTATGGCTAAAACAACAATCCGTAAAAAGAAAGTCAAACGTTCATTTACACGTGGTGTTGCCCACATTCACGCTACTTTCAATAACACAATCGTTACAATTTGTGACGAACAAGGTAATGCCTTAGCTTGGAGCTCCGCTGGTGCCAATGGTTTCAAAGGCGCTAAGAAATCCACTCCATTCGCTGCTATGCAAGCTGCTGAAGCTGCTGGCAAAGCTGCTTATGAACAAGGTATCCGTCAAGTCGACGTCGATGTCAAAGGCCCAGGCCCAGGCCGTGAAGGTGCAATCCGTTCCCTCGCTGTTGCCGGCTTACAAGTCTTAAGTATCGTTGATACAACCCCCATCCCACACAATGGTTGCCGCCCACCAAAGAAACCAAGAGGCTAATAACTTTAGGAGGTTATCAATCTTATGAAAATCGCAAACCCATTTGAAAGATTTGGTATTACTCAAGCCGACTACGATGGTAATGAAAACTATGGTCGCTTTGTAATCGAACCATTAGAAAGAGGCTTTGGTCTCACATTAGGCAATGCCTTACGTAGAGTCTTATTATCCTCTTTACCAGGTGCTTCTGTCTACGCTGTGGAAGTTGAAGGTGCTCGTCATGAATTCACCGCTCTTCCAGGTGTTGAAGAAGACGTTACAACCATCGTCTTAAATTTAAAAGACTTAGTCTTACGTATTGATAGCGAAGACGCTTCTAATAAGAGATTAGAAATCAA
>CAMIVH010000025.1 GCA_946401755.1 uncultured Caryophanales bacterium
GATATCAAATTATCATTCTTAGCCCATAACGAAAGCAATGAAGCTAGAAACTATGACGTCACATTAACCGTCATGAGACCAGCTCTTGCTCAACCAAATAACATCGTCACAAAAGACTATAACTTTAAAGGTGAAATTGATGACATTAAGAACCTTTCTGGTATGGCCTACTTTGATACCGATGTTAGAAAAATGGATGTTGCTACTGGTTCAATCGCCTATAAAGATGCCCTCAAGGTTTCTAAAGACATTGAATACTACGCTACAGAAGAAGCTTGGAGAGCTGACCAAGCCGATATCCAAGCTGGTAAACAACCAAGCAGAAAAACAGTTATTAAACAAGGTTACTACTACAATGCCGCTAATGAAGGCGTTGATTGGCAACCACTTCCAAGCTTTACAGCGCAATCCACTAAGGATGTTGTTATCGCTGAAGTTAAAGGTCAATCCGTGACCGTTGCTCCAGGTGAAAGCACAATCACAATCAATCCTTACTCCTTAACTGCTGATGCTAAGAAGAAAATCTTAGATAACTACGAATATGGCTGTATGATCGAAGGTTTCGTTACTCTTAAGAGTAAGGATAACAAAGCCGACCTCTCCATCCCATATTTAGGCTTCTATTCAGGTGCTGATAAGAATGCTGAAGCAACTTATGACAATGCTCCTGTTACAGAACCATTCAGTTTTGAAAAAGATATTACTAAAGTCTATCCATCAGACTTAGTTAATGACATTACTAAATCCTTAATTGGTAAAGATAACGTTAACTTCGAATCCATGATTGTTGCTGGTTATGCTGAAAGACCACAAAAGATCAATAAAGATTCCATCCTCACAAACGATCAATCCTTCGACCGTTTATTAGGCTTCTATAAAGTCGGTACAAGACCAACTGATGATGCTTATACCGCTAACCCAGGTAACGATATCTATCTTGGTAATGCAAAACAATCCAACACCATGATCATTCAACAATTTATGTTGAGATCCGTGAAGGAAAACTACTTCACCATTACAAGAAAAGACACTAACGAACAAGTCTATGCTTCTGCATTAGCAGATAGCTTATTCGGCGATACCGCTGGCAAGTGGGCTTTATATAAATCCCATGTTGATGCTGGTTACTTATCCGCCGGTTATGTCGCTCATAGAGCCTACGCAGTCGTCCCATTATACAATGAAGTTACAGGCGAAGCGTTCGCAAGTGGTGAATACGAACTCAAATTCAACTACCAATTAGCCGGCACAGGCAATTGGGTCAGTAAATCTTACACCATCCATATCGATGGCGAAGCTCCAGTTGTTAACACAATCACTGAATACAAAGATGCCAACGGCGTCAATCAAGTGAGAGTTTACTTCGAAGAAGAAAAGATGTCCCACGCCTTCATCGGTAACTACATCGTCGATGTCAATTTCGATGCTGACAAAGGCATGTACTACGCTGAAGCCACAAAAGAATTCGTTGATAACGCTATCAATGAAATGAGTAATGGTGGTGACAAACGTTTATTCATCGGTGGTGTTGACTACGCTAGAGGTACTTCTGGCTGTGTCGTCCACTTCAATAACTACGATAACTTCTTATTAGGTTATCAAATGGTTCAAAGTGCTGACCTTGATACATTCATCGATTTCAGAGTTGATGGTGATAACAAAGTCACATTCGTGAACGTTAACACAGGTGAAACCGTTCAAATCAATTCCAAGTATGTGAAGAGCAACTTCAATGCGGTTATTGATTATGATCCAGAAAAGCAACCTGAACCAGCCAAAAAAGGCTGCAATGGTGCAATCGCCTCATTATCACTCATTATTGGCGCTCCTGCCTTATTGGGTGCCTCATTACTATTCTTTAAGAAGAAAAAAGGAGGTAAATAGTAAGATGAAAAAATTTACATTAGGAATTTTAGCAGTTAGCTTCCTTTCATTAGGTGCTGTCGTTGCTTGTGATCCAGTACATGGCAGTAGCGTTGTTGCTTATGACTTCACAATCTCATTAAGCAACGGTTCTACCGTTATGAATAAGGCTGAAGAAGCTCATATCAACATCGATGAAATCGGTGGTAATCCAGAAGATGTTAGAGAATTCACATACACTTCTTTAGAACCATCAGTTGCTACTGTTAATGCTAACGGTACAGTTACCGCTGTAGAAAAAGGTAAAGCCGTTATTGCTGTTAAAGAAGCCAAATCTGAATTAACAAGATCCTTGGAAGTAACAGTTATTGATGCACATCCAGCTGATGGTGGCTTCAACTACGCTTCCGCTTCTGGCAAAACCGCCATCGAAAAGAGAACCGAAATCCTCGGTGCTCTTGAAAAGAACGCGATGGACAATCACTTAACAGGTATCACATTATTTGAAAATGGTGGCTATGTTAAATACAAAACACGTGTTAATTTACCAACAATCAACTACATCACTGGTTATGGCTTTGGTTTATTAAGTGAAGGTTCCCTTAAAGAACCAATGGCCGCTGAGACAACTACTGCCCATAAGATGTATTTGCACACTGCCTCTTCATCTGATCCACACATGATCAATGCTAGAGACAATGATGGTAGCCAAGTCTCTGACTTAGAAGGCTATATCACATCTTCATATTGGGGCACCAAGATGAATGATACTAAAGACGGTTACGTCTGGTATCCAGTTCTTGCTAAAGACACAGTCAAATTCAATGGTGTTGATCAAGCCAATAATAGACCAATTCCAGTTTACAAAGGTCAAGAAGTTAAACCTGACGAAGAACCAAACCCATTAGGTCTCTACAGCACATGGAGAATCTATGTTAAAACTGGTGAAGATGGTTTCAAATACCGTTATAGCGGTACACCATGGGAAGGTGTCAACTTCGATCATAGACCAGTCGCTATTGAAGACTATGAATTCGCTTTCCGTAATCTTCTTACTGGTTCTCACGGTTTATCCCGTGGTTCCCAAATCGCTTCTGACCAAACATATGGTATCGTTGGTGCACAAAGATACTTTAACAATACAAATGTTAAAGATATGTCCGATGAAAAGGCCTTAAATGTTTGGAATAATATGAAAACAAAAGGCGAATTAGGCATTGAAACCGGTAGAGATGAAACAAATGGTTACTATATCCAATTAACTATCTTAAATCCTATTGATAGATTTACCGCGATGTACACATTATCTTCTAGCTTATATTCTCCACTTCCAGAAGAATTCATTCGTGCTCTTGGTTATAAAGCCGGCACCCCTGAAGATCAAATTGGCTTCGTTAGAGATGGTTCTAAGAGATATGGTACATTCAACGATAATGGCAACGTTGCTACCGTTCACCAAAACAAGATTTGTGACTCAGTTCTCTCTGTTGGTCCATACATGCTTGAAAGCTGGGAAAAAGACATTCAAATTCTCTACAAGAGAAATACTGAATGGAATGAACCAGGCAGATACAACATCGAAGGTATCAAGATGCTCATTATTAGAGCCGCTCAACAATCCCCAACAGCCATCTATGACCGCTTTATGCAAGTCGGAGATTTAGATAGCTGCGGTATTCCTTCTCAATACATTGATGTTGAAGTTAATCAGCCAGATGTTTACCAAACAAAAGGTAACTCCACATTCAAACTCAATGTTAACTCTTGTACACAAGAAATGTGGGATACCTTAAATAAGAAATTATGGAAACACACAGATTCTGATAAATACAAATGCAAACCTTGGATGAGTAATGATAACTTCTTAAATGGTTTATTCTATTCCATTGATAGAGAAACTTTTGCTAGGAAACAAGGTTCACAGCCATCTATCAACTACTTCTCTGACTCATACTTAAGCGACCCAGAAAATGGCATTTCTTATAATGCTACAGAAGCACACGCGAAAGCTATCGAGGCATATCAAACATATGGCAAAGACCATAAACCAACTTATGGTTATTCCAAAGATAGAGCCGTTTCTTGCTTCAAAGCTGCGGTTAGAGAATTAGTCGCGCAAGGCAAACTCAAATATGGTTCTGTCCAAAATCCAAATAAAATTTCTATCAACATTTGGTGGATGTACCAAAGTGATATTAAGCAATACGGTGAAGATATTGAAAAATACTTCACAGATGCCTTCAATGATCCAGACGTTTCTGGCGGCACAATCAAACTTGAAATTGAACAAGAAGCTGTTACGGTTTGGGATAAAGTCTACTCAGACCACTTACAAGTCGGTAAGTTCGACTTAGGCTTTGGTGCTATTTCCGGTAATACTTATAACCCACTCAACTTCTTAGAAGTTTTAAAAAGTGATAACTCTTCTACTTTCACTCTTAACTGGGGTACAGATACATCCGTTATTTCCAAAACAAAACCATTAATCTATGATGACAAAATGTGGTCATTTGATGCTTTATGGTCAGTCGCTGACCACGGCGGCATCGTCAAGAATGGTTCTGTTGCCAAAACAGTCGAAAAGAGCTACTTAGATTCTGATAGAAATGACTTCTATAACGGTCTCACCTTCTCTATCGCTACAAAGTTCATTGAAGCTGATGCAGCAGAAATCGATCTTACCCGTGTCCAAATCTACATTGTTGGTTTCGGTGGTGTTGATGTCGAATTTGAAAAGAGCATTAACGAAAAAGGGGAAATGGTTGCAACCATCCACCTATCTCAAGAATTAGCGGCTCAAATCAACGCTGATATGAGACATGCTAACCACATGGATGATAAGGATAAATATCCAAAATTATGGAATGAAACACCATTCACTCAAGCAAACTACAATAAGTATTGGAATATTGATGTGTTCTATAGTTTAGCTATCACTTCCGAAGGCAAACAAGGCACACCAACCGAAGCTTATGTAACTGCTGCTAAGAACGCTGATAGCTGGGTTGAAAGATAAGGAGGATTAAACTATGAATAACAAAAAAGTTTTATTCCTTACCTCATTATTAGCAATTACTGCTTTAACTGGATGTGGCGCAAAAACCTCATCCAAAGTTGATGATGGTGTTCCAACATCAATGATTATTCCTGAAGCTTCACAAACAGAAGCTGTCGAGAATGACAATGCTACGTATCCAGATGAACTTCTTGTCAACCACAAAGTCGCTGCTATGATCGTTGGTGATACATTCCAATTAGAAGCAGCCGAACAATTCAAATACGATGGTAAAAACGTCAAATTTGAAGTTAAAGATCCAACAGTAGCTTCTATTGATGAAAATGGTCTCATCACTGGTTTAGCGGGTGGCGAAACAGAAATCATTGTCACAGATAAAGCCAATCCAGACTTCAAAACGACAGTCCCAGTGATTGTCTATCCTGAACTCGGTCCCGCCGCATCAGTTACAGACGTTACAAATGGTTTAAGAACCTATGGAAACGCAAACCCAGTTACTGAAGTGATTCAATATAAGAGACTTGCTAAGTCCATTTCAAGAAGACCTGTCAAACAAAACGAAAATGATCCAGATCAAGAATTTGTTCAATTATCATATGACTTATCTGATGAAATGATGGTCTTCAGTACCAATGATGCTTATTTAAGAATCTTAGAAACAGACGCTGAAGTTAGAACCACCGATGGTGCGATGGACTTCACAAGCTATGACTGGATCTTCTGTACAAATAAGTACTACGATACACTCGTCTATCACCAAGTAGGTGATATGAAGACATTCTATGCCGCGCCAACACAAGACTATATGGATGGTGAAAGAAGCGCGCCATTATATGACGTCTTAGATAACTTATTCACTTCTGGTCACACCTTCTTCTTAAATCAATTAGATAATGCCACTTTCAAAAATATTATCGATATCGCTGAAGAAGATGACACTGATTTTGTTGAAGGCAAGAGACTTGGCTCACTTGGTGATGGTTCATTATTCTGCCGTGGTGTTCTCATGTTCAAAGACAGCACTGCGGATAATGATGATGAAAGACAAGATGGTATTCCAGTTGGTACTCCAACTCCAACAACCCAAGATTCAACCTGGATTGTTAAGGATAACAAAGTTGTGGGCATTTACTACTATCTCGTCCAAGACTATGTTATCGATGGTTACGAATATCGCAAGATCATGGATATTGATATCAAACTTGAAGAAATCAGTGCTGATAGACACGAAATCTATCTTCCTGCAAAAGAGGGATATCAAAAAGTCGATAGATTATTTGAAATCTAATCACTAATAAAAACAACAAAAGGACTGCTTAATGCGGTCCTTTTTATTATTTTTTATCTTGATATATTCACATCATTTTTGTAGGATATACGTATTACCATCCGCCATTCTTGAAGAATGGTTGGTTTTGTGGTATATTTAGGAGCCGCTTAAATTAAGCGGAGAAAGGAGAAAACTAATGTTAAGGTATTCTTTAAAAAGACTCTTACTAGCATTTGTAACTGCCTTTATTATTCTTACACTTACTTTTATCTTGGTTAAAGCTCTTCCAATATCGCTCAAGGTTTCTACTAGTGCTGGTGAAAGAATGGGCTTCTATGATTCTCAAGTTAAACTTGGTTATTTTAGTGTCCTTATTAAGCCTGAATCCGAACATTTTCAGCCTTCATTTAATTACATAGAAAGTTTCATTGATGATGAACACAAGGAGTATTTCTATTATCCAAAACCAATTCTTGAACAATATTTTACATGGATAGGTAACATTTTCACTCAATGGGATTGGGGCACATCCACATCCTTAGAAATGGGCGCTTCCGCGATTAGACTTATCGGTAGGCGTTTGCCAGTAACCATGTCCATCAATATTATCGTCGTATTACTTTCTGTCCCACTAGGCATCGCTCTTGGTGTCTATGCTGGTTTAAAAAAGAATACATGGATTGACCACACAATCTCTACATTAATCATGATCTTCGTTTCTATTCCTGGTTTCGTCGTCATTACCTTCTTAATTTTCTTCTTATCTTATCAAACAGGTTGGCTTCCACCTTCATGGCCAAGTATAACTGCTCCTCTGGGCACGAGAGCTTTAGGCTATATTATTCCAGTCATAGCTCTATCATTCAGTTCTATCTGTGGCTATGGTAGAGGCGTTAGAGCGGAACTCTGTGAAGTTATGTCTAGTGAATATTTATTACTCGCTAGAACTAAAGGCTTAACAAAGAATCAAGCTATCGTCCGCCATGCTTTGAGAAACGCCTTTGTCCCAATTCTTCCAAGTATTCTCTCGGAATTTATCGGTATCCTAGGTGGCTCCATCATTTTAGAAAAATTATATGGTATTCCAGGTGTTGGTAACATCTACTTGGAAGCTTTAAACAATACACCAAGAGATTATAACGTCTTAATGGTTGATATGGCTATCTTCACCATTATTGGTTTATTAGCCGGCATCCTTTTTGACTTATCATATGGATTCATTGATCCAAGAATTAGAATGGGGGCGAAGAAATAGTTATGTTAGAAGATAAAGATTTCGAATTCGTTGATGACGCTCCTGTTACTAATGAAGAAGTGGAAGAACCAATTACTGATGATGATTTCACTTTAACGGAAGTTGATTCTACAATTCACGAACAAAAGTTCCAAACAAAACCAACAACATTTACTAAAGACGCCTTCAGAAGATTTAAAAAGAATAAGTCATCTGTGGCCGCGACTTTCATTTTGGGTACATTAATCGCCTTATCAATCATTATTCCTATCGTTGATAGAAATGATATTGGAACGAATCACCCGAAGGAAATTTTCCTCTCACCAAAATTATTTGATGCCGGCACTGGCTTTTGGGATGGTACTGAGAAATATAAAAACATTCCTGTTGATGTTTCTGAAATGCCAAACGCCGCCACCGAAGAAGAAAAACAAGAACATTGGTGGCCAAGTCCAGACGTCTATACACAACGCTCTGCGATTAGTAAAAAGAAATTCACTGATTTGATGTACGTTGATTCTGTTTCTAATTTTGGTAAAGAAGGCTATGTCCATTTCGGCTTCCACAGAAACGAACTTAAGGGCAATGAATACGTTGAATTTTCTTCTCAAATAATTGATGAATTAGAATTAGCTGCCGATAGCTTATACCTTAGCGTTTTTGATACATATGACGCGGCAAAGATTCAAGCTAAAGAAGGCAAAGAAGGATTCGATCTTCCAGCTAACTATGCCCTTGGCGATACAGCTTTATATTTTGTTTACTATGAAGGTGAAACAAAGCAAGAAGTTCAGTTAGTGGATTATGCTGCTAGACATGATATCGGTAGTGCGGTCGCCTCTTATAAAAAGGACAAAGTTGATATTGCCAATATCATCACAACAGCGACTGGTAAAACAACATTTAATAAAGCGCGCTTTGCCGTTAAGATGGCTACAGCGGGTGAACAAGATAAAGTTTGCGCCTTAATTGGTGGCCTTGCTTTTGAAAGTAGTTTTGCTGACGAAGAAACAAATGCAATCTTTACTGCAATGTCCTTCACTGATGCCACTAAAGCTTTAAGCAAGACAACAAACGATAAATTCGCTTATTGGAGTAGTACTGGTCTTAGAACTGCCTATCTCTCCAAATCTTATTTCTGTTCATTTGTTTACGACACATACGAAGCGACATATGGTACTATGGTCGATAAAAACTTCTCAATTAAAGACCTTTTAAGATACCAAAAGAACGGCTGGATTTCTTTCAAGACTCCACTCGGTGACTCTACACTTCAAGACTATGATACATTAGGTTTCTATCTTGATGTTAATAACTTCACATGTCAAATTTTAGATGCCGAAAAGTGTCCTGTTACAAAGCCATTAACAATTGATGACTTTGATTATCCAACACCAAACTCAAGTGGCGTTGTAGTCGATAAAAATATCGTTTGTCAAGCTACAGTTTGCCGCTATAAACAATATGGTTATTCAAAAATGCCAAAATACCTTATGGGTACAGATGAATCTGGTAAAGACATGCTCAAGTATGTCTTTGAAGGCTTAAGAACATCCTTATTAGTGGCTATCATTACATTCGCTATCTGCTTCACATTTGGTGTTGTTTGGGGTTCTATCTCTGGTTATTTCGGTGGTAACGTCGACTTAATTATGGAAAGAATCACCGATATTTTAGGTCGTATCCCATTCATGGTTTTGATGACATTGCTCATCCTTCACTGGGGCTCATCATTACCAATGTTCGTCATGGCATTATGTACGACTGGTTGGATTGGTACTGCGAGCTTAACGAGAACGCAGTTCTATAGATTTAGAGGTCGAGAATATGTTCTTGCCTCACGTACATTAGGTGCAAGTGATGCTAGATTAATCGCTAAGCACATTTTCCCTAATGGCTTAGGTACAATCATTACCGCTGAAGTTTTGGTGATTCCAGGCGTTATCTTCAGCGAAGCTAATATTGCCTACTTAGGTTTGGGCTTACAAAACGTTTCATCATTAGGTGTTATCTTATCTGATAACCAAAAGTGGTTGAGTGGTCACCCATACCTACTCTTATTCCCATCAATTATCATCGCGTTATTAATGATTTCATTTAACTTATTTGGTAATGGCTTAAGAGACGCTGTTAACCCAAGTTTGAAAGGAGAAGACTAATATGGAAAACAAACAAGTTGTATTATCCGTTAAAGATTTACGCGTAAACTTCTCCACAGACCATGGTTACGTTCAAGCGGTTAGAGGCGTTTCCTTCGACCTTTATAAAGGTGAAACATTATGTATCGTCGGTGAATCTGGTTCTGGTAAATCCGTTACCAGTAAAACAATCATGGGTATCTTAGCCGCTAACGGCCGTATTGTTGATGGTTCCATCATGTACGAAGGTGAAGATTTAACCAAGGTTTCTGAAGATGAATTCCATCGTATCAGAGGCCATAAGATTGGTATGATCTTCCAAGACCCATTATCATCTTTAAACCCAATCATGCGTATCGGTAAACAAATTACCGAAGCCATGTTATTAAATGGCAATCACTTAAAGAAGATGAAAGAAGAACTCGTTGCCGAGGAATTCGTTGCCTATAAGAACGCAATTACTGCTTATAAGAGCGAACTTAATAAAGGCAAAGAAACTGTCAAATTCTTAAAGAGTGAAAAGAAAAAAGAAGTCGAAAGAATTAAAACCATCGTTAAAAACGAAACTGATGGTGCTGTTTATGCTTTGAAATTAGACCACGGTCTAGAAAAAGTTCATATCAAGCATAA
>CAMIVH010000026.1 GCA_946401755.1 uncultured Caryophanales bacterium
CGTATTGTCTTAATTTTTCGATAGTTAGCATAAGTCATTTCTCCTTTATTTTTCCGCGGTTAGGAAGGCCGCAAATTCTTCATTTGGTACAGGTTTAGAGAAGTAATAACCTTGGACAATATCGCAACCTAATTCTTTCAAAACTGCGACCTGTTCTTTAGTCTCTACACCTTCTGCAATTGTTGGTGCTTTCAAGTATGATGCAATATCGATGATGATTTTAATCATCTTGCTGTCGTTTTCGCTGGTAAAGGCATTACGGATAAAGATCATATCAATCTTCAAAGCGTCAAGTGGAAGCTTGTTAATCATGCTTAAAGATGAATAGCCTGTTCCAAAGTCATCGATTTCAATCTTGAATCCTGCTTCTCGTAAAGCGTTTGTTTTATCAATAATGACATCGACATTATCAGTACACGCTGACTCGGTAATTTCGAGTAATAAATCACTCGTATTTAAGCCGTTTTCTTTGACGATATTTTGCAATGTTTCAACGAGTGTTGGATCGAACAAATCGATACGCGAAACATTCACTGAAACAGGGACATGTTTATGGTATTTTTCTTGCCATTTTTTCATCTGAGAAGCCGCTTCTTTCCAGACATATAAATCAAGTTGTTGGATAAGACCTTTTTCTTCAAATAAAGGAATAAAAATGCCAGGAGATATCAAACCTTTTTGTGAATGTTTCCATCTCACTAACGCCTCCGCGCTTACTAGTCTTGGAGCCTCTCCTTGGATATTAAATTTTGGTTGATAAAAGACCACGAATTGTCTCTCGTTAATTGCGGTATTAAACTCCTCTAAAAGTTCTTCTTCAAAGAGTTCTTTTTCCTTTAATTTATCATCAAAGATGAAGTAGTTTTTGACCACACTATCTCTGAGTTTGTTAAGGGCAATTTTCGCTCTTTCAAAACGGACATCAATATCAAGATTCTTATCGACATTTTGATAGATACCCATTTGCACTTTGAGTGGAGTTTTACTTTCCTTATCCACGTAGATATCAGCGGACATTTCTTCCAAGAACTTTTCATAATCTTCAAAGTGCTGAGCGTAGACAATAAAGGTATCCGCTTCTAAGTGGCAGACCATGCCAGAGATATTTGGCATTAGCTTCTTAAGGCGTTTGGAAAAACGCACTAAAAGGCTATCACTAAAGGATGTGCCAAAGCGTTCTTTGATGATGTGGAAGGATCTAATGCCAATCGCAATAGCGTCCATCTCCACATTTGGATTTAATTTATCTTTGTCAGCGACATACTTGTAAAAGTATTCTCTGGTATAAAGTCTTGTTAAGGCATCTCTTTCAGTGGATTTAATGGTTTGTCTATCTTCAAATAGTTCCACCACTCTATTAATTCTAGCTTTGATGATACTGGAGTCTGGGTATGGTTTTGAAATAAAGTCTGAAGCACCGTATTGTAAGCACTGCACTTCTAATTCCTTATCGCTTGTTAAAACAATAACTGGAATATTGTTGAGCGCTGTATTTGCTTGGATGATGTTCAATAACTCTAAGCCTGAAAGTTTAGGCAAGAACAAATCTAAAAGGATAAGTGATAAATCGTCTCTACCACTGTTTAACAATTCAAGAGCGGTTTCACCATCTTCCGCTTCAATGATTTCAAAGTCATCTAGCAAGATGTTCTTTAAAATCTCGCGGTTAACGAACTCGTCTTCAACAATTAAAATTTTGCGTTTGTTTTTATTCATAATCATTGCTCCTTTATCTTCAATCAAAGTCTCCCATTTTGATAAAAAATGAAAAAATAGCTGATTTTGAACCTAATAACAAAAAGTATCTACCTTGATGATAGCATACTTTTTTATTGATTAAACTTTGAAAAGCGCAAATTGTAATTAATTACAGTTCTTCTTTTGTGGTGCGAATTGAGAATTTACAACCACAGTAATGTTGGAAATATAATCCATATTTACGGACTATATCTAAAGATTTTTCATAACCACCATTCTTTTTAAAGTCCGCTGGTAGCCATTTAACTCTTTTGCCTTCCGCTAATTCAAAACCAATCTTATTTAAGTCTTGCGAGTTCTTAAATCTAGAGATACTCATAACAGTGCCAACATAGTCATAGCCACGTTCTTCAGCAAGCTCGACAGCTTGGCTTAATCTCTTTCTAAAACAAACACGGCAGCGATCCATTCCTTCACGTTGACTAGCGTATGGTTCTAAATCTTTGTTGTAGGTTGCATTATCATAGTCAAATTCAATGACTTCAATATCCGCAGATATAGCTTTCAAGTAGCCCTTTAGTTCATTGAGTCGACGGTTGTATTCTTCCTCAGGATAAATATTGGAATTGTTATAGATGATGGTGATCTTGAAATAGTCTTTGATTAATTCATAAGGATAAGTAAAGCAAGGACCACAGCAAACATGTAAAAGAAGTGTTGGTTTCTCACCAGATTCCACTAGGTTTTTAAGTAACCGTTCTTGCTCTTTTTGGTAATTAATCTTTGTCTCTTCCATAAATGAACATCGCATCTCCAAATGAGAAGAATCTATATTTTTCTTCTACTGCATGCTTATAAACTTCTAAGGTAAATTCTCTTCCCATAAAAGCGGAAACAAGCATGATTAATGTTGATTTTGGCAAATGGAAATTTGTGATTAAAGCATCGATTGTTTTATACTCATAACCAGGTTCAATGAATATATTAGTGGCTTCTCTTGTAGGTTTAAATTCACCATACTTAGAAAAGTTAGCTTCTAGGGTTCTAACGGATGTTGTACCAATGGCAATAATGCGTTGACCGTTTGCTTTAGCGGCGTTTAATTTGGCTGCGGATTCTTCACTCATTTCATAGACTTCACTATGCATGACGTGATCTTTAGTGTCTTCAACCTTAACTGGTCTAAAAGTACCCAAGCCAATGTGTAAAGTAACATCAACGATTTCAACACCTTTAGCTTTTAACTTCTCAAAGATTTCTTCAGTGAAATGGAAACCCGCTGTTGGAGCGGCTGCACTACCTTCGTATTTAGCGTAGACAGTTTGATATCTATCATTAGTGCATAATTGTTGAGCGATATATGGAGGTAAAGGCATTTTGCCTAGTTGATCTAAGACTTCTAAGAAGATGCCTTCATAAATGAATTTAAAAACGCGAAGACCTTCTTCTCTTTCTTCAATACATTCAGCAATGAGTTTTCCTTCACCAAAATCGACACGAGCGCCGACTTTTAATGATTTAGCAGGTCTAGTTAAGCATTCCCAGTTATCGCCTTCTAATTGCTTCAAAAGCAATAATTCACAGTGCGCTCCAGTAACTTCTTTAACGCCTAATAATCTCGCAGGAATAACTTTAGTGTTATTTCTCACTAAAACATCGCCTTCATGTAAGTAGTCGATGATATCGTAAAAGTGCTTATCAGTGTAAGTGTGTTCATCTTTATTAACAACGCAAAGACGTGAGTGATCTCTTTTTTCACTTGGTCTTTGAGCGATTAATTCTTCGGGAAGATAATAATCAAATAAATTAAT
This sequence comes from uncultured Caryophanales bacterium, assembly GCA_946401755.1. Lineage (GTDB taxonomy): Bacteria > Bacillota_I > Bacilli_A > RFN20 > CAG-826 > RUG14515. Next base: position 3,510 of record CAMIVH010000026.1, read on the forward strand.
ATTCATTAAAAGCCTCTTTCATCACCAAACTCAGCGAGTTTCTCTTTCATGAATTCTTCGTATCTATCTTCTTGGATAGCCACTCTGGCTTCTTCAACAAGTCTAATTAAGAATCTAACGTTATGAATAGACATTAAGCGTTTACCAAATGTTTCATCACAAATATGTAAGTGTCTTAAATATGCTTTTGTGTAGTTCTTGCAGCAATAGCAATCACACTTATCATCTAATGGAGTAAAGTCTTCTTTATACTTTTCATTCTTGATGTTTACGCGGCCATGACTTGTCATCAAAGCACCGTGTCTTGCTAATCTAGTTGGTAAGACACAGTCAAACATATCAACACCACGTAAGATACTTCCTAAGATGTAGTCAATAGATCCAATACCCATGACATATCTTGGTTTATCTTCTGGTAAGTATTTAATAGCGTAATCAATCATTTCGAAGAATTTATCTTTTGGTTCACCAATGGATGTACCACCGATGGAATAGCCTGGGAAATCCATTTTGACTAATTCTTCAGCGCACATTTTTCTTAAGTCTTCGTAGTCGCCACCTTGGACAATACCAAATAAAGCTTGGTCTTCTCTAGTGTGAGCCTCTAAGCCACGCTTCGCCCATCTTAATGTTCTTTCAGTGGATTTCTTACAGTAGTTATAATCCGCTGGCCAAGGAATGCATTCATCAAAAGACATAGCAATATCAGAGCCAAGTTTTTCTTGAATACCAATAGAAACTTCTGGAGAGAAGAATAATCTATCGCCATTTAAGTGGCTCTTGAATTCAACGCCTTCTTCGGTGATTTTACGATTTTCCGCGAGCGAAAAGACTTGGAAACCACCACTATCTGTGAGGATTGGACCATCCCAGTTCATGAACTTATGGAGACCACCCGCTTTAGCAACGATATCCGCTCCTGGTCTGATAGAGAGGTGATATGTATTGCCTAAGATAGTACCTGCTCCCATTTGATGGAGTTCTTCTGGGGATAAGGTTTTAACTGTGGCTAAAGTACCAACAGGCATAAACATTGGCACTTCACAATCGCCATGAGGTGTGTGGAGAATACCATATCTTGCGCCTGTTTTCTTATCAACGTGTTTGATTTCTAAATAAAAGTTTTTCATAACGTAGTTATTATACTTATTAAAAGAAATTCTTCAAACAAAAAGCGTAGCTCTTTGCTACGCCTTGTTAGTGTTAGTTATCTTATTTAAGGATAAGTTTTCTTAAATTGAGAGCGCCTTTACCTTCGTAAACGAATGTAACTTGATCTTTTTCGCCACCTTTTTCAACTGGGAATTCGATCACTGCTTCACCGTTAACGTTGATATCTTGAGCGGCTTCTTTTTCACCATACTTCATGATGAGTTTGCCTTGGGCTTTACCATCTAACTTAACGCCAAATGATTTGGTCTTCTTTAAGTCGAAGTATTTATAGGTGATGGAACAACCATCGTTGAAGTTCTTAATGTATTGGTTTGGATTTTCTTCTCTATCTTTACCTTCTTGGGTTAAGAATGGTTCTTTACCATGGCCACCTTTGAAGATGCCGTAGAATCTGTTACCATCCTTAGCTCTTAAGCCACAGCAGATAGAAGCGAAGTATTCACCTTCACCTGGTAATGGTTTGCCATATAAACCTTGGGATGTTCTTTCAACTTGTTTGAAGGAACCATCTTTTTCCATGAACATTTCTTCTGCGAAGCCTTGTCTGGAGAATTGGCATTTATTTGTTTGTCTGTGGGCGAACACATAGTAACGACCATTAACTTCCACCATGGAGCCGTGTGTGTTACCTGTGAAGTCACAAGCGTCTTTACTATTTTCAATGCCTCTTAAACCAATATCACCATTAGAGACTAATGTGCCACCTTTTCTGAATGGACCTTTTGGTGTATCACCGATACAGTAGAATAATTCATGACCGGCTTGTGAGGAATAGATGAAATAATATTTGTCTTTGAATTTACGCATTGAGCTCGCTTCAAAGAAAGCGTGGATACCATATTCACCATCCTTATCACATTGGATGGATGGAACTGTGGTAATTGGTTCACTGATAACTGTGACCATGTCTTTTGGATCGAGTTCAACGACCGCACCACCAAGAATGTTCTTAGCGCTTAAGCCTAAAACTGGATAGAACAAGGCAGAACCATAGTATAAATAGACATGACCATCTTCAACATAGACTGCTGGGTCAAATGGTGCATAGTTCTTTTGCCATTTTGATAAATCAACTTTACCATGGAATTTGAATGGGCCAGCTGGAGAATCAGCAACAGCACAACGAATAACCCATGAACCTTTTGTAAAGCCAGGTGCTGGTGAATAATAAATGTAATATTTACCATCTGGACCTTGGCAAACGTCAGGAGCATAGAATTGGGTTTTCATTTTATTTAATGGGTCATCTGTCTTCTTCCAAATAACACCTTCGTAACGCCAATCAGATAAATCATCAAGTGGAGCGGACCAAGTGATGTAGTCATTTAAACAGAAACCGCTGCTACCAAAACGGTCATGTGAGCCGTAGACGTAAACACGTCCATTAAAAACGTGTGGTTCACCGTCTGGGACGTATTCAAAATTTGGTAAGTACGGATTAGTTACAACTTTTTTCATTATAAAACTCTCCTATATGTACATATCCACTTTACAACAAAAAAGCATTCGCAATGATTGTAAACTTGCTATTTGCATATGACAATCTTACGAATGCGCGTGTTTTAATTAGAGAACCTTAATGAAGTCTTCTTTTCTCTCTTTCACTTGAAGAGAGGCTTCATCTTGTGGATAGCCAAGGATACAGCTGCCCACGATTTTATAGTTTTCAGGAATGCCTAGAGCCTTTTTAACTTTTAACCCATTTTTAGTATTGAATAAATCATCGAATTGATTGATCCAACAAGATGCAAGTTTTAAAGCGTGAGCCGCTAAGAACATGTTTTCTAAGATGCAGGAACAATCTTTATCAGTGAACATATCTTCACGAGGAGCACCCACTAAGATAATTGTTTTAGCGCCATACATGCAGTCACGATTCTGTTCATTTAGCGACAACGTCCTCAACTTTTCGACATATCTCTTACTGTTTACAACATAGACATTAGCGATTTGTCTGTTTTTCGCGCTTGGGGCGTATTTACCAGCTTCCGCTACTTCTAAGGCTTTTTTGAGTGAAACTTTCTTGTCGCTATAAGCTCTACAGCTAACGCGAGATTTGATGAGTTTAATGGTTTTGTTTTCCATAAATTCTTTTAACCTCTTATCTATAATACTTAACAGTCATTAAAGCGATGTTTTTATTTGTTTCGTAATCACTCTTTAATTGTGACTGATCAACATCAATTCCTTTATCATGGCAGTACTTCACAAACTCTTTTGTGAAGAACCATAAGCGAATGTCGCGCTGGACAAATGTGTCGTTGGAGACAAACTTTTCGTATTTGAATGGCATGTAATAAAGTTTGCCATCAGCGTAGACAAAGTTTTCTGGTTTCATATCTAAAGCCATTCTGTCGTTTCTCGCGTACCAATAGGCTTTAAACATGAGTTCTAATACTTGTTCTGGAAGAGGCGCTTTTAGGAGCATATCAAAACAGTTTTCACCTTCGATATAGTCCACGATAGCCCATCTGAGTTTCTTGTCATAAAGATAACATTTAGGATTGCTCACACCAGAAACTCTTAAACGGTGTTCACAATCAGTAAACTTCTCAAAGCCATCTGGATCGTTATCAAATTTCATTAATACAAAATATTTGCCTTTTCTTTCTACTTTGAATAAACGATCACTGATTTGTTCGATAACTTGATAGTTTTTTCTTTTAATTTCAATTTCTTCAACCATACCTACATTATACATATTTTTTATATGTTTATTACCTGTTTACTATATCAATCAATCTTGAATAATCCGCTTTTGTTTTGTGTTTCAAATCGTGTGGGATTTTATTGGCTCTTTTATAAATGATTCCATTCATTTTCTTCGCGATAACTCCAGTATAGACGACATATTTTTGGTTATTAAAAGCAAAACTAAAAGCTTCTTTTATTTTTGAATTAGCTTTTAAGACCTCGTCATCTACTAAGTAATTATAAAATCCTAATTGTGAATATTTCTTTCTTCCAACAATTTGTAATTTCCCTTTGATTAATCTACCTAAATCACCTGTGAAATGAATATGATTTTCAGAGATAACAGTATCTCCTTTGACCACTATTTCACCCACTCCGTTTTCATCTAAATTAGTGATTTCAATTTCCACACCTTTAATCCCTTCATCAAAAGTGAAAGGGTTTTCAATATATTTTCTCACAGTGGTCTTATATATCATCGCGCTTTCAGAGGCACCATAAACGTAAGTAATATCAGCGTTAGGTAAATTATTTTGAAGGCGTTTAGATTCTTCACTATAAAGGATTGCTCCTCCAATAAAAGCTCTTTTAACGCTGTTTATTGGTTTTTTGATTGTTTGTATAGATTTAATAGTCGCAATCAACGCTGTTGGATTGAATTTAGAAACAGCGCTCGGGTTCTTATTGATAATTGTGCTATAGCCTAAAAACAAAGACATAATTGAATACATGGGCAATAAGGCATAAAGCAATTCGTTTTCAACAAAATCAATGTTGTTTTTAATCATCTCCACTTGGTCGAATAAAAATGATATTTCTCTAAGAATCATTTTAGGCATTCCTGTTGTCCCAGAAGTGAATGTGGTAACACGACCAGAATCTTTGAAAGATTCTAAAGGGGAATATTTTTTAAATTTATTTGCATTAATTTTCTTGATATTTCTTTGAAAAACAAAAGAAATAAACTTGGTTATATGATCACAAATCACCATCTTTGTAGATGACATATTAAGCATTGCTTTTACTTTTTTTCTATCCTTAAAAGAATCAATGATTACGAGGTTTTTTCCTGAAAGAATAACACTAAAAGCGGTGACATAGAATTCATATGTGTAAGGGTAAGAAAAGATTAAAATATTATCATCTTCGACTTCAGTTTTTATTAGATTATTCATCTTAAAAACATCATTTAAAAATTCCGCAAAACTCTTTTTGATCCATTTATGGTTTCGTTTGAAAATAAGCGCGGTTTTATGGTTATTTTTATTGTTTAAAACAAATTCATCAATTATTTTCATACACTAAAAAATCCCCATAGAAAAACGCTCTATCGTTTTCAATATCTTGTGTTGTATTAATTCTTTGATGGTTATTAAAACTTCTTTCATTCATCATGTTCCAAAAAGCCACTCTTCCTTTTGGATTTAATGAGTTAAATATCAGCTTTTCATAGTTAATGGTTTCTTCTTGACTCATATATTCAAAAATATCTGATAAGTTCATAAAGTCATATTTTTTATTTAATACGTCTTTAAAATCTCTTTGGACAACTTCGATATTATCAATATTCTTTTTTATTTTATAAAAGTTATCTTTTTCCGCATAAAAAGGTAAGGCTTCATATGTGTTTTTTAAAACATAATTAAAGTAAGGATTATCTTTATTTAAAAAGTTATAAAATCCACGGTCCACTCTTTGTTTAAGCAATGTATGTAGATGGCCTTTAGAATACTTAAAATAGTCTTTATCTCGACCATTTTTCTTCATAACTTTCTTAGAGAAGAAAATCTTAAAAACAAATTTAAAACGTCTAGTACAAATGTATTTGTTATAGCATTCTCTTTGCTCTTCAATAGTTGTCGCATTAGCGAATTCTTTAATATGTTTTTCTTTAGCTAAAAGAGGCAAGACTTTCTTTCTAAACAATCTGAAATAATATTCAAACCTTCCGATATGGACTAAACCTAATTCAATTAAGAATAAGTGATTATCGAAGTAGTTCTTGGAGTTTTCATCTAACTGTGTAGAGACTGTTTTATAAATATCTAATCGATTTCCTTCTTTAAGTCCTAATAGAATTAGGAATTCATCATAATCTAGCACCTTAATCGCGGTCTTTTTTAGCTCCCCTAAAGCAATTTGTGAAGGGTTATTATCAAACGCTAGGACGTGCACTTTATCATTAACTAAAAAGGCTAAAGAGTTATCTAAACCAGAAGCAATTGAAAGAATCTCTTTCTCGCTGTTGCTTAGATATTTTTTGAGCATTAAAAAATCTTCATGACAGTTACTGTAATGAATATAATTTTCTTCTTTAAAATACTTTTTAATGTTCAATGGTGATTTCTCCTTTTGTAGCGTCTAATGTGACTATATCGCCATCTTTTATATATTTTCTAGCATCGCTAACTCCGACGATAGCAGGTAAACCAATTTCTCTAGCGACAACAAAGCTATGCGACAGCATGGAACCGTGTTCCACGATTAAGCCCGAGGCAAGTGGGAACAAGCTAATCCAACCTGGATCGGTTCTTTTAGTTAAGATAATATTCCCCGGAGTGAATGGATCAGTAGAATTCTCTAAAACCGATACTCTGGCGGTGACTTTACCTTTTCCTGAAGGAATACCGTGTAAATCTCCCGCTCCTTCTCCAAATAACACTGGAAGAGGCTTATGATTAAAGAAGGCCACTCTATCATAGTATTCGGATTTCTTGTAGATTTCTTGTTGAGCTTT
>CAMIVH010000027.1 GCA_946401755.1 uncultured Caryophanales bacterium
ATTTGTTATTGGTTTTGGTGAATTTGCTAGGAAACACATCAAACCAGCGAGTTAATTATTGATTATCCACAATATTGTTGATTCTATCTTTTCTTGCTTGTTTAGCGTTAGCGATTAAACCGATAATACCACCGGCAACACCGAATTCTGTACCAGAAAGAGCACTGAAAACGATTGCTAAGATTAAATCGTTTTTAATTTGACTGCCCGCTTTATTTGAAAAGACGCCAGAAAGAATAGCCATCACAGTGAGAACAAGGAAAACCACACCACTGGTAATCATGCTAGTAGCATAGGCAATAGCCGCTCCTTCGTTTTGTTCGGCGATTTGATTGCTAATTAATGGTGAACCAACAATAAAGAAAATAATTGCCGCTAAAGCAAATAAGCCAGCAAAGACATATGAGAGAACAGCGTTAACTCTTAAGAATGTTTTTGATAAATTACGCATAATTTAAAACTCCTTTAACCAGTTAAATTATATATTATTACTAGTAACAATCAATATTATTTGCGGGCTTTGATTTCATCATAGAAACAATAGCCACTTTTATCGTGTGTTTTAACGTTATACATCGCTCTATCAGCTTTTCTATAAAGCGAATCGGTATCATCGTCTTTAGTGCCAAAAGCAATACCGATACTAAGAGATTCCGCTGGTAGTTTGTCTTTTGTTTCTGATGATTCTTTTTGCATTTCTTCGAATCTCTTCACTAATTCTTGTTTATAGGTTTCTTTATCTTTGTAGTCAAAGACTAAGATCGCGAATTCATCACCACCGATACGGCAGACAAAGTCATTAGGGAAATATTTGGTTAAGATTGTACTAATCTTTTTAAGCATTCTATCACCCACATGGTGACCGTGATTATCATTGATGGCTTTGAAGTCATCAAGGTCGATAAGAATAAAAGCGGTCTTATCTAAATATAAGTCACGGTAAACTGATTCATAACCCATACGGTTAAGAACACCAGTTAACTTATCGTGTTCTGCAATATAGGTAAGTTTCTCAGCGTTATTGATACTTATTTCTCTAGCTTCGTTATAAGCGGCTACTAGGTAGCGGTATTCTTTTAAGCCATGTGAACCATCAAGGAATTCACGGTTAGAAATCTTACTAACGGCGTAGTTGATTGGTTTTAATAAACCATTTCTAATAAATAACACTGCAGCGACAAAGAAGACCACTAAGAAGACAATGAGAATTTGTTGTACCATTAACACTCTATTTAATTGTTCTGATGAATCAAAAACATTCTTTTCTAGTAATGTATCAATTTTATTGATAGAGGCATTAATATTCGCACTGATATCGTGTTTTTGTTTTTGGTAGTTATTGCCATAAACATATTCAATGGCTCTTTGCTTTTGTTCAGCTTCTGTTAATGAAGTGTCTCCACTCTTTAGTTCAAGAGACATGACACGGTTTTGTATTTCTTCACAATACGATTTATTCGCCTCGGTTTCATAGTTATCAGGATTATAGTTTTTATTAAAAGCCTCGATAGTTAAGCGCATAGCGTAATACTCTGTATTCTCTAACGCAAGTGAGCTATCAACAGCGTTACTTAAATCTTTATAAGCTTGGATATCACCAAGTTTGTTATGAAGGGCTTCTAAAGCATTTTCACGTCTTTTGGTGACTGTCTTTTCTTTAAAGTAGTTAAAGACAAAGTCATCTTCTCCAGTGACGACGAATGAACGAGCTTGATCAGTGAGATAGTCACTCGCGAGTTGCACATCCATCGCCGAGGTCTTTAAACTAACATATTCTTCCGTGGTCTTTTTAACGTTTTTGAACTCAAAAGAAAGCATGTATAAAGAGGCCACTAAAAGAGCGACAATGACAATACCAAAACCACCAAGAGTGAAACCGATTGTCTTGACTGATACACTTCTTTTTTCTTTATTTTGTGTTTTATCCATATTCGATACCACGACAATAATTCTATATTATAGTCGCAGTTCGTTTAGGTAGCAATTAGTTATTTTTGAGCACCTTTTTCGGTCACTAACTTGCCTTTAAACCAGCAGCCATACATGCCAGGTCCACAGCAGACTCCGACAATTGGGCTAATGATATATTCTTCTGTTTTAAGATGTAATTCTTCTTCAATACGTTTCTTTAAGTAGGCCTTAGCCTCTCCTGGCATTGTCTCACCTAAATAGACGACATCAGTAACACCTTCCACCATGTTATCTTTAACATAATTAAAACATTCAATCATGGCTTTCATAGGGCCGTGTACTTTTTTATAAGTGTAGTTATTACCATAGATGTCCGCCATAATGAGCGGTTTGATATTAAGGGTGTCCGCAAAGAAAGCGGCAGCACCACTGACTCTACCATAGGCTTTCAAATACTTAAGAGTGTCGATAGAACCGACTTGATGGAAGTATTGTTTATTGGCTTCAATATAATCGTAGACTTCTTGAATATCTTTTCCTTCTCTTTGCATTTTAGCGGCTTCCACCACCATTAAACCTAACGCCATTTCAGCACGACATGAGTTGATACTAAGAATAGTTCTATCTGGATATTTTTCTAGTAAGTCTCTTTTTACTAATTCAAATACCGCTCTGGTGCCACTTAAAGCATCAGTGCAAGCGATATAGAGAATATCGATACCTTTATCGAGATACTTTTCACACTTTTCAGTGAATTCTTGTGCGGTCACAAGGGAAGTTGTAATTGTGATATTTGGGTCTTTGACCCATTCATAGAGTTGTTCTCTTGAGAATTCTTCATAATCTAAGTCACCATGTTTTTCTTCACCAGCGACGTTTAAACCCATACGGAAATATTCAATACCGTATTCCTTTCTTAAGGCTTTTGACATGCCTGAAGAAGTATCAGTAAAAATTTGATAAGCCATATTAAACTCCTACGTAATCTAGAAAAATCATAGCACACCTGCGTAAATATGCCTATAATAATGCGTATGCCTGTCAGTATTAGCGAACATTTCACATTCAAAAAGATTAGCAAGATTACCATCTTCCCTATCATGTTGATGGTATTTATTTCGCTATACTCCGTAGTTGATGGTTTATTCATCGCTAATTTTGCGAATAATGATGCTTTTGCCGCGGTTAATCTCATCTTCCCATTTATCATGATTATTGGTTCTATCGGTTTCATGCTTGGTACAGGCGGTACCGCACTAGTGTCTAAATATCTAGGCGAAAAGAAACAAGAAAAAGCTAACCAAACATTCTCTTTAATCATCTACACCACGATTGTTTTTGGTATCGTGTTTTCTATTGTTGGGGCGCTATTAGTGAAGCCTGTTGTTAACTTAATGGCTCACTTCTCTCAAGACAGCACTGAGACAATGGTTGAATACGCTGTGCAATATGGACAGATTATGATGCTTGGTCAAATAGCGTTCATGTTGCAAAATGTTTCTCATTCATTTTTCATGGTCGCTGAAAAGGGCAAGATGGGTTTCTTCTTCACCCTTTTAGCGGGTCTGACAAATATCGCTTTAGATGCTTTGTTTATTGCTGGACTTAAGATGGGTATTCTTGGTGCCGCTTTAGGTACAATTATTGGCTACATAGTGGGTGGTATTGGACCACTATTATATTTTATATATAAGAAGGATTTACCAATTAGATTAGGTAAAACAAAGTTAGACTTTAAAGATCTCTTCCAAGCCATCTATAACGGTATGAGTGAATTCATCTCTAATATTGCGATGAATCTAGTCTCTGTTATCTATAATGCTCAACTATTAAGAGCGTTCGGTGTCAATGGTGTCTCCGCCTATGGTGTCATTATGTACATCTCATTTGTCTTTGCCGCAATATTCATCGGTTACTCCATTGGTATGGCCCCTCCGATTGGTTATAACTACGGGGCGCAAAATAAGGAAGAGTTGCACAATATTCTGAAGAAGAGTTGGACATCAATGGGTGTTTTAGGCATCGCGATGTTTGCCCTATCACTTTCATTATCAGTGCCTTTTGCCCATTTATTTGGTCATGGTGAAACTGAATTAATCAATCTTATTATCCAAGCTTCTATTATCTATTCATTTACATATTTAGCCCTAGGCTATTCGATGTTTGTTTCCTCTTTCTTTACCGCGCTTAATAATGGCGCGATATCTGCAATTATCTCATTATGCCGAACTTTAATATTCCAAATCGGTTTTGCTTTCTTATTCCCAATACTCTTTGGTGATGCTTCCATATGGTGGGCCTTAACCGCAGGTGAGTTATTAAATGTTGGACTTGGAACAATATTCCTCATCCTCAATAGAAAAAGATATGGATATTAAAAAGTGGCATCCCGAGGGACACCACTGTTTTAATAATTAATCAATGTTTATAAGCAATTAGGCTTTTGGTGTAAATCTGAAGAAGTCTAGTTTTAATGGTGAACTTTCAGCGGTAATTGTGATAACCATTGTGTTTTCGCCTGCCTTTAATGTAGCTTCACCAATCACGACATCCACGAATGTATTAGCGGAATTAATTGTGCCTGTAACAGTAACATCTGCATCATTAACCTTAATGGTCATTGTTTCCGCAAAGTCAACATTAGAACCTCTCGCACTAGCGGTAATTTCATGTTTACCAGCCACTGTAGCGTCAAACTTAAGTGTAAAGACTGTGTCTTTAGCAAATTTTTCTACCATTGTGACACCACTATAGGAAGATGTTCTAACTGAGGCACCTTCTTCTGGAGTAGCAACACCAGTTTCAGCTTCAACTTGGAATTCACCAGCTGTAGCTTTTCTAGCAACTGTAATATTTGCTTTAGCAGAAATCATGCCAGCTTTATAAACTTCGATAACTGTGCTACCAACAGCAACACCAGTTACTAAGCCATTTTCATCAACAGCCGCGACCGCTTCATCTCTAGAATGATAGGAAAGGCCTGTTGTCGCTGATGTGATTTGCACTGTGTCAGTTGTTTCAATTGCGAAGTCACCTTCAGCGTTTGTTAAGACGATTGTTTCTTTAGCTGGAGCATCAACTTTAGCAATTGTAGCGGCAGTTTCAGAATAAATCAATAAGTCATCTAAATATGGGGCGTTACCCTTCATATCGAATTCTAATGCGTTTTCACCATTGACGAGGTCTAATTCACCAAGAGAAATAGCTTGGAAGGTGTAACCACCTTGACCATCACTATCAGTGACATAGTTTTTAGCACTTAAATCAATAGCGACATTATTTAATTTTGCATCCATAATTTCGCTTAATGGTTCAAATGAGTTGTTGTGGCCCATTGTGAGCACTAATTCGGCTTTAATAGCCGCACTACTTGTGAACTTTAAGACTTCAACGTCACCTTCACCGAAGTAACCGATACATGTACCATCGGAAGCAGCACTCTTTTCATAAACTGGGGTGAGTTCTGGACCACGGTTGCTGTTATACCAGAAGCCATCAGCGGCATTGTGGTCAGCATCTTCCATGTGTAAGGTAGCGATTGGAGGTTTTCTATTAACTGTGACATTTAAGTCACCAGCTCTAAAACCATCCTTGCTAGCGGTAATCTTAGCAGAACCTGGGGCCACTGCTGTAACTACGCCATTTTCAACTGTCGCAACGGCGGTGTTTGAAGATGCCCATGTGACGCCTTCTTGGTCAGCTTTCACTTGACCTGTTTCACCAACAATAAGTGTTAGTGATGTTTTGTCATCAGCGGTCGTTACCTTAATCTTTGGTAATTGTTGGGCTGATGATGTGGATGACTTACCACTGTCCCCTCCACCTGGGCCACCGCATGCGCCTAAAGATAACATTAAGCCAACGACAGCAAATGGAAGAAGAACTTTCATTTTTTTCATTATCATAACTCCTTTTCTCTCAGGTTATTAAAGGCACACCCTAAAAATATGATGAACCTTAAATGAACCTTAATTTGGCAACATTATATCGCGCTTTTACCAAAAAAATAAATAAAAATGCAAAAAATATGTGAACTATTCTATGAATTTTGTAAACTTTTTTATTGGTTTTTATGACAATCTTGCGAAAGAAGAAAAAACCAGCTATAAGCTGGAATTTTACTAACATATATTTAAAGTATTGTGACAGTCTAGTAATGTTGGCAACAGACTAAATTAGAGACACAACTATGGCAACAATACCAACAGCCATAAGCATACCAATAATCACAAGCGTGGTAATAAGCCCCACTTTGGTATCATGGTTCATTGTGTATTTAATCTTTTCTGGTGGAATGCCTAATTCTTCATCAGTCAAATATGGAATATTGAGTGATGCGAAATATTCATCGAATCTTTTGAAATCCACTGGTGAGAGATAAATGATTGTGCCTGATTTTGTCTTAATAAGGAATGTATCGACGTGTTGTTGATTATCAGACCATTCTTTGATTTTGACCTTCCTCATTGCCTTTATGGCTTTGACATTGAGGATATCTTCCCATTCTGGAGGGAAAGTATAACGTCTATTCCAATATGAATCACACTTCTTAAAAGAAATCATGCCTTGATTCATTCTAAGATGGCCGTTAACGTATGTAACATTATTGATCCTCGCGGTGGCTTCACTTTCTAAGTAGTCAGGAATTTCTTTTACTTCCTTCACCACTTCTTTAGTTTCTTCTTTAATCTCGACTGGATTAAGAATTGCCTCACCATAAGCTTTGATCTTTTCTTCATCGCTTAAGTTGTAACCGCAGTGTGGGCAAGCTGAAAGAGTGTCAGACATTGCCTGTTTGCATTCTGGGCATCTAATTAATGACATATTACCACCTCCATTCGAGAACAATATACATAAAAATACATAAATATTCAATAAGAATCGTTCAAAACTTTTTAGAAGATAAAAAGGCACCTATTTGGTGTCTTTAAATAGATTAGTAAAGGCCTCTTTGATCGTCATTTCTTTTTCTGGTTGCCTAAGGATTTTGACTTCCTCTTTCATATTAATATAGCAGCCTTCACCAAGGATGTAGCATTCAATAACCGCTCCAAGAGATAAGCGGAAAATATTTTGGTAATTTAATCCCACTTTTAGAAGGCGTTGTTTATTAGTTTGACTGTTATATTGGACAATCATATATGGGCCAGTTCTATCGTTAGAGTGACTTGTGTGGTGACCAATATAAACAATTTCACAGCTTGATTTATAACCATCGCGCATAATCTTATGGCCTTGGATACCTTTAGCTAAATCAATTATGCCTGTAATAAATCCACCAAGAGATAGGAACGCGCCAATGGCGATTGGAATAAAGTAAAAGCTACTACCACGTGTATACATGAATATTGCAATTCCCGCGCCTAAAGCGGCAATCACTATCGCAATCACTAATGTAATAACACCAGTAAGGACATTACCTTGTCTTTTAACGGTATTTGGATAAATAATCATGTCTTTCTCCTTTTTCCTAAAAAAGAACCAATGCTTTCACATCAATTCTTCATTAATTATTCAAATTCTATTTCTTCCGGTTCTTGTAAGATGACGAGATGCTCAACATCAACGTAACAATCATCCTTTAAGACATAGCATTCAATAGTTTGACCAACCTTTAGTTTACTAGCGCTGGCGAAGTTGATTGGCACAATATGTCGACGTTTATTACCAGATTCACCACGATATTCCACGGTAATTTCTTTATACATGGAATTAACTTTGGAATCGATAAGTTCGACAATCTTACAGCCTCTTTTTCTTCCACGACTCATAGACTTATAAGCGGTCAAGCCTTTGACCAAGGAATAAATACCAACTATGGTGAACAAAAGTGCAATTAAACAGTATATGGCAATACCGCCTGCTTTAGTTTCTGGCTCTATTGATTTATCAGCAATAATCAATGGCAATAGAATCGCACCGGAAAGAATAATTCCTCCGATGAGCATTGATCCAATAAGTATACCAGTAGTTCTTTTGTTCTTTGCGTTCATATTTATTAGTATACTACACGCTTTTTGGTCTTTTAATAGATTTAATTAAACCGTATGTAGCAAAGCCTTCAGCACCTAAAATGAACAAGGCATTTAAGCCCATATCAACATAGAACATTCTTTCAAAGTCAGCGGATAATTCCATACATGTTTTGAAAGCTTCAAAGCCCGCTTTATTGACACCCGCTTCCACACAAATTGCGGTCGCTGTGATCATATAGACGATAAAGAAAGCACTGATGATGAACACTAAGGTTGTGACAAAGCTCATCACAATCATCATGTAGTTGCGTTTTCCACCGAATTTCTTATATAAGAAAGTTCCAAAAAGAATGGAAACAGCTGGGGCAAAGAAGGTGATGTAACCTAAAATGCCAAAAATGACTGTTAAAACAGTACCGGCAACAGCACCGATTAAGATACCAAGGAAGCCTTTACCGTAATTATTTGGAGCGTTTTTGAAATCTTCATTGCTCTTTTCAATATTATTGTTAAAAGTGGCAATACCACCATTGGACATACGGACTTTGTATGTCGAATTTGGAAGATTAACTAAACGACTATTTTCTTCATTTAATTCTTCACCTGTCATTGGGCAGATATTGTTTTTAGGAGCTTGATATTCTTCTAAAGCTTGTAAAACAAATGGTAATAATTCATTAAATCTTTTTGCGTAGGTAAAGATTGTACCTGCTGAAGCAAGGTTAAATAAGATGCCTTGTTCACACGCACTAGCGCGCATTTTGGAAGCAGTCAAAGCATAGATTCTTGCAGCGACTTCTTTTTTCTTTTCCATTGGAAGGTAAGTGGATAGTAAGAATGTTGGACCGACATAACCAACGCCGACATTAACTTCGTAGCCGTTAATGGCGCCATATCCACTATTGCGGTCAAATTGAAAATTGTAAGGTTGTAACGTTTCTTTTATAAACTTTCTCATTATTTCTCTCCTGTCATAGACTCAACGGTTTTAATTATGCCTGTTTATATATAAAGAAAAAAGGAATAAATGAGCAAAAAACAAAAAATAGCAAATTTTGTGCTATTTCTTTGTTAATACTATATTTTTCTTATTAATATAATTGATATTCTGGAATACAAAGGGTCAAGACTCCACCTGGAGCGCTACAGAAAATAATGGTCAAAACGCCAACCAAAATCTTATTGCCTTTTTTCAAAGAGATTTCTCTTAAAATCAAAACCACAAAATCAAGGACAACAAAGATTATGATAATAACCCATAACCATGTTGGGGTGTAATAAACAAGCTGACCTTGATCACAAATTCTAGTGCCTAAAAAGGTCATGCATTCACCACCTTCGTAAGTTGTAAGAATGCCCATTGCTCCTTTAATAAGCAAAAAAGCTGCGGTGATAACACCAAATAACCAAGAAAGAATTGTGGATGCTTTTCTCATAGTGATAATTCCTTTACGTTTTCTTTCATTCTATCGAGAAATAATGCATGAACAAGCATTATTTAATAAAAACACTTAAATGTCATATTTTTTGTTATAACAATTGTCCATCTTTATAACGAAAAAACCGATAAATATTGTGCTAGGGGGCATTTTTGTAATAAATTAATAGAGAAAGGAAAC
Organism: uncultured Caryophanales bacterium; assembly: GCA_946401755.1. Classification (GTDB taxonomy): domain Bacteria; phylum Bacillota_I; class Bacilli_A; order RFN20; family CAG-826; genus RUG14515. The sequence goes on from CAMIVH010000027.1 coordinate 9,506, forward strand.
ATATACACAATGTCAACAGTTGAACAAATCAAAGCTGCTTACGAAGCTTTCGTCGAAGAAAACGAAAAATTCGTTGAAAAGGGTAACAAAGCTGCTGGTGGTCGTGCTCGTAAGGCCTTAATGGAACTTGCTAAATTAGCCAAAGTTCGCCGCGCTGAAATCCTTGAAGAAAGAAAATAGTTTTCCGAAAGATAAAACGGATGACCTAGTTGCCATCCGTTTTTATTTTGCTTTTAGTTATTGTTTTTCGCGTTCGAAGGTCACCACTAC
>CAMIVH010000028.1 GCA_946401755.1 uncultured Caryophanales bacterium
CATCACATGTCGCCAACAAGGATTGGGACTTCCTTATCGCTTTCGCTTTGCATAAATATAGTAAAATAATATCAAATAACTGTCAAATTATTTTTTTCATATTCTTTTTAAGAATATGTTTTTAATGAAAAATACTATATATCCTTATTAATAATAAAAATCACGCACGTGAGGACATGCGTGATTTTTAGTCTAAATTTTAATGTGCTTCTCTGAAATCGTAGTAAGCTTGAGCACCACTTGGACCAACGAACAAATAGTAGTTTCCGTTGTATAAATCCCAGTACCCCATCATGGTATCAGATCCACCACCGACGTTAGCGTAATCAACAACGTTTTGATTGTATGTTACACCACCAATTTCTTGAGTTTGATCAGTATGCACATAATGGTACCTATAGAAGTATTTTAGCTTAGTGAAGTCAGCGTTAAATCCGCCAGTGTTCAATGCCTCTTTTGGATAGTGACTTGTTGTGAATGAAACATTTCTTTGATAAGCAACTTGGTAGAATGTTTCACCAAACAATACTCTTGTGCTGTCATCAAATACTTTTGCGGTGCCGGTATTGAAATCAGCATCAGGATTTTTACCAAAATAGAATGATGATTCTGAAATGTGGTTATCACCTGTGGTATTAGGCAAAATAGCATAGTTAATCGTGGAGCAACCGCTGAAACAGCTCTTATCCATTACTCTTAACTGTGTACAGTTACTTAAATCAAGAACACCTGTTGTCTTATTTGAGTCAACAGTTGTCGTACCACCGGAATCAATTTTAATGAAATTATAAGCAGCGGAGTTGGCCATGTTACTTAATGAAGTGCAATTATTGAATGCATCAACGCCAATTCTCTTTAAACTTGTCATTGAGGCAAAATCAATAGTTGCTAAAGCACTACAGCCCCTAAAAGCATTATTCATTGCTCTATTATAGATTTTATTAAGGACTTCGTTTCTATTGCCTGAGAAGTCACTATTATCGTAGTAATCAAATGGCAAAGTATTATATGTAGAGTCATATAATTCAAGTAATGTTCTAGCGGTGCTATCAAACACTTCTTCGTTGCTACGTGCGGAAATATATTTGAGTGTGGATAAGCCATCACCTGTAACACTTGTTAAAGCAGTGTTCTTTTGGAAACCACCACCATAGATGGTAGTAAGTCCAGTTGGAAGAACTACACCAGTGTATTTAGTGTTAGTAACAGCACGGAAACCGATGGCTTTAGTGCCATTCGCTACTGTAAATGAACCAGAAACACCTGATGGTTGATATAAGAGGGCTTTTTGGCTAGCATTGCCTACGTAGTAAATACCACCATTAGCGTGAGCAAATTCAGATCCACTATCAGGGGTGAAAGATAAATCAGTAATTTTGCCTTGCCATTGGTATGTTAAGAAGGCTGAAGATCCTAAGAATTCAAGGCCTCCGCCAAGATTGATGCTAGTGAATGTATTGTTATAGAATGCGTCTCTTTCAATCTTTGTGACACTTGAAGGTAAACAACAATAACCTGGATAACCATTTCCACTTACATTTGCTTTTGGCACGATGGAGGCAAGAGTTGGATAGGTAGCGGAAGGATATGTTGAACTATTTGGCACAACCGCATTGGCGTAGTCACTATTACTATAAGTAACAATTCTTACAGTGTTGTTCTCTTTTCTGTAGAAAGCACGATCACCAATCTTAGTGATACTATTAGGTAAAACAAAGTAATAGCCACGATTAGATTTAACAGCAGCGAAAGCATATTCGCCAATAGTGTCGATAGAAGTAGCAATGTCTAATTTCGTTAGATCAATAGTATTATTAGTGTGAGTACTAGCACCATCAGTAAAGTACTTCGCAACTGTATATTTGCCGTTGCTGCCTTTAACAATTGCGACAAGGCCACTCTTATAATCAGCTGGAGAATTTGGCCTGCCGTTTAAATAGGTATTGGTAGGACTGTTTGTTGTTCCTGGTTGCCAATATTTGACTTCGTCACCACCACTATCCCAGTGAATATTATAGAAAGTAGGGATGTGAGAACGGTTATTTGACTCACCTAAATCACTTCTATTTTGTAATTCATTAGGGAATGTAACATCTTGTTCAGAGTTCCACATATAGCCAACAGAAGAATATTGGTCAGGATCGCCTAATTTTTTAGGTGCTTTATTACCGCTTAGATAAATAACGGCATCACTAACACCTGATAGAGGGTTAGCCTGGAAGTTATTGTCGATATCAGAAATGCCCCATGGGAATTGATATGAACTATTCACATCGTCTGATAATTCTGTATGTAAGAAGATTTCTCTTAAAGAGGTCACGCCTTTGAAAGAGTCAGCACCAATAAGATACAATTTCTTATTGCTTTCAAAACGAACTAGGTTATTACATCTAACGAACACGTTAGAGGCAAATGATGTCTTGTGAGTGGTATCAGCTTCTTGTACTGCGGTATTCTTTTCCATTGTAACAGTACCAAGATAATCGGCGTTATCGAATACATATCTACCAATCGCAGTTCTCTCTTTACGACCACTAATAGCGCCTTTAGATTTGCCACCCAACCACGGTTGATATGGATGATAAAAGTTAGCAAGGGATGCATAAATATCATTTAGAGTATTCGGTAATTCAACAGATACAAGTACATCGTGAGTTGTATAAGCGGTTGTATCTCTAAAGACAGCGAAAGCATAGTCACCAATCATCTTTAATGATGCTGGAGAATCAGCATCCGTCTTAAAGGAAATGACTTCTAAGTTAGGGAAATTATAGAATGCTGCATCACCAATATATTCAAGACAATTTGGTAATGTAATATTTGTTAAAACAGTATTATAAACTTGAGTATTTGCTGGTGGTTTATCTTGGTTAACAGTGGTATTACCAATCTTTTGGAATACTTCAAAGCTAATTTCTTTCAATTGTTCACAAGCGGCAAAGTTCAAAGAAGTAATATTAGTGCAACCATTAAAGGCCCAGTGTTGAATTTGCACTAGGTCTTGATTAAAGACAATATGTTGCAATTCTGTATGATTGACAAAAGCACTAGCGTTAATAACTTTGACTTTCTTACCATCAATTTCATTTGGAATAGTTAGTGTACCAGTACTGACATCATAGTAGCCTTCTTGTGTGGCGAATGGTGTCGCAAAACTATTAATCTTGATATATTGAGTAGAATTTTCAATAACTTTAACTGTTGTTGTTTTGCCACCACCAACACTGCTATCTAAATAGACATCATCTGTCTCAACAGAATAAATAATGCCTGGATAATCAGTAGATTGAACAATCTTGCTTTGACCCATATCTAAGAATGGGTAAACATTATTGTTGGCTGTGGTTAAGTTAACGTCTCTCCAGTGAGCGTCATATGTTGGTTCCACTTGACCAGTATAAGTAAATCTAAGATTTGAATGGTCATTAGCGAAAGCATATGGCCTAATTTGATACATGTTTTCTTCAAAATAAACTGTTTCTAAGTTAGGACAATCAGAAAAGGCGTAAGATTCAACGGTAATTAAGTTTCTATTTTCACCCACTAGCATATTGTCTGATGGGAAATAGAATGCAGCAATGCTTCGACAGTTTTGGAAGCAGCTTTCACCAAAATAAGTGACTGAACTTGGACAATAGAAGTTAGATAAGTTGATGCATGAATCAAATGCATGATCACCAATGCTCTTAATTGTGGAGTTACCTAACACACGGACTTGTTGATCGCCAGAAATACCAGTATAGAACAATGTTGTTAAATTACGGCAATCTAAGAATGTACTAGGCGCAATCTCAGTCATGCCGTGTGGGAAGGTAAATGATTGTAAGTTTTCGCAATATGCGAAAGCTTCTTCCCTAATTTCAGTAATTGTTTTAGGAAGAGTGATCGTTTCAAAATCACAATATCTAAAGCCACCTTTAACAACGGCTTTAACAGTGTATGTATCGCCTTCAATGGTGACTGTTTCTGGCACTGATAAATTGGTTGGAACAGGGTTATCATCGCCCACTAACCAACCAATAGCGACACTATTTGCTTCGCCGTCAATCAAATAGCATTTAAATTTATGACCATCGTCAACGACAGTATAATATGTGTTTTCGAGAATGTTATAAGCACCCATAACCGCGGTGAAAACGCCTCCCAACGAAGCCGCACAAGAAGAAGCTAAAACTGCACCAATTAAAGTATTTTTGATTGTTCTTTTACTTAGTTTCATAGTTACCTCCTTTAATGCTGCCTATAGACATGGAATGTCTTAGTAAATTCTTCATCACGTATATAATATCGCGGCGCATTACTCGTTGAATACGCTGATAAGTAAGTAACAAATACAGGAGTATCTTCAAACTCTAAAGATAAGTAGTTGTTACCATTAACTGTTTGAGTATCAACAACGAAATCACCACTTTGGCTGTTGAAGTCAGCAGCGAAGTTGAATTGCGCTTTATCTAAGCCACTCGGGAAGTTAGCTTTTGTTGGTTCGCTAACTAAGAAGTCGACATCGCTCAATGTGCTACCTAATTCAGCTGTTACGTTACCACCGATATCAGCATCAGTTTGACCTTGGACCGCTAAGAAATATATCTTTGCAGTAGCGTCATTATGGGCACCAGAACCACCAAGAACGTAATGGCCTTGTGGGAGTTTAAATACGTGCGCATAAAGAGCATTATTATCTTTCATATTATTATCATTATTTACAGTGTGTGTTGATGTAGCACCAGTTTCGACATCATAGGTAAAATAACGATGAATATCCATATAATCATCAGTGTTGTAATTAGATGACTTCATAGTGTACATTCTTGTAACATCGTCAGACGAAGAATGTGGATTATAGGAGTAGATAGAAATATCATTACCATTACCGACGACTGACACGTTCGCACCATTTTCATTATCAATTTGGAAGACGATTGAGTTAGATGGGTAGTAGTTATCTCCGTATCTTTGTTTGTTACCTGGCTTTTTAACAGGTAAGTAGGAGGATAAGGATGTTAATGTTTCGTTTTTAGATGAACGGAACATAAAGCCAAATCTTGAAGTACCAGGTTCGATGTTTTGACCTTTTTTATCAATAAGTTTAGAGCTTAAGTAATTGGTTAAGAATTCACTATCAGTATTGCTCATATAGTTATAACCATTGGACTTGTTCATATCTTCTAAATCTAATTCGAAGCAATAGTTATAGTCTCTAGAGAATGGGTAATCAAATGAGAAGATATCTGAATAGCTTGGAAGAGATGATGCTCTCATTGGTTGGTCTTCGTCCCAAACAACTGCAGTGTTATTGCTACCATGAGCAGTATGATCATATTCTGCAGTGGAGAAGTAAACCTTTGTCTTAGGTGAGCCATTGATGATTGCGGTATCACCCATGCTAGAACATGCATGGTTATAGTTATCTGGATCAGAAGCGTTATTATCGTGGACAGTGGCAATCTTAAAGACGCCTAAGCCACGGTCAATGCCTTCTTCATCACCAATAACCTTATTCCATAAGAAATCGACAGAATTAAATCTGGCGTTGCCATTAAGTGTGTTTTGGGTGATTGTGTAATTGTGCCATTCTGAAGCAGAATCACCTGGATCCACTACTGTACCATTAGGAATACTAACGCCGACATTAGACACATAATGTTTTGAACCAGCGACATTAATATATCTTAAATATTGCTCGTAGTTATTAAATAAGCCTGCATCCGTATCATTAATAACTGAATCATAGGAATAATAGCTCTTGTTGTGTGTTGCATTGTAGCCGGCTTTAACGGTACTGCCACCAGTTAAGTTGCCTCTAATACCTTCATAAATACGAGTGAAGTTAATAACACCAGTATCACCATTAAGGCCAAAGCCTGAATCTGGGTCTAAGGCATTAATGACGTTAGTGCCGACTTCGCCAATTAAACCAGCAACTGATTCTGATTCGATTGGATAATAACCAGTGTCGTTAAATGAGAAACTACCACGGTAAACATAGGAATATGTCATAGAACCATCAAGGTGGCCCACTAAGAAGCCGATGTTATTGCCGTGATGGTAGTTAGTAACGCGGTGAGAAGCATCTTCGTTTGCGACGTAGTCACAGAACATTGCCATTGAATATTTACCAGCGTCGTAAACAGTTTGGTTGGTATATGGAGTTTCAATACTTGCGATGTTGTCTTTAGTATTGGAATAGAATTCGATTGTATAGGATTGAATAACACGAGAATAGATATAGCCATCCACTTCAACAGTGGCGTATAAGGAAACTCTTGTATCAATTTGCATGTTGGCGTCTGTGTAGTTGAACTTGCCTTCCTCAACACCTGATTCTTTGAGTGGGTTTAAATCAATCATAATTAAAGGATCGTTAGTACCATCACCATCGATATCAATAACTTCCATAGTTTTCACTAATGGAGAGGATGAACGCCATGAATATGTGAATGGATCATTTTCAACTGATGGATATGTTGGAAGGAAATAACCATTATAGATTGTGCTTGGTACACCTTCTATTGAAACAACGTTAGAGGAAGCATTGATATAATCATAGCCTGTGCCACTTAAACCATTTTCGTGTTTTAAATTTGTGCCGGTATAAGTGCCAGCATTGTAATCGTAGAACGACAAGCTTGTTTGTTTTGCAAAGTAATGCGCGCTTTCATTGAATAAATCATCAATTTCAGGATGGAATAATTCGTATGTTTCATCGGATGTTGATGTGCTGTATCCTAAAGAAACGATGTCTAAGTCTGTGCAAACTAAGCCAGTAATCGCACCTTCATAAGAAACATAACCAAAGACACCAACGTCTTCTGGATAGCCTCTAACTTCAAGGTTTTTAATTGGAATACCATGACCATTAAAGCTACCAACGAATGGTGTTTCTTCATTACCGATTGGAGAAATGGCCGCGCCATCCATGTCTAGATAATCGCCCCAAATGAATTCACCATGTCCATCAGAGCCAATAATACATTGGTAGTTAGGATTTTCAGCACTACCATTATTGTGGCCGATAACAAAATGCTTCTTGGTTGGGAAAACACCTAAGTTTTGAAGACGGCACAAGTTATAGAAATGGGTTGGGGCAACGATTTCATATGGATACATTTCGGTACCATCACCATCATAGAAATAACCACGAAGACCAACATCACCATTAACATGTTCGTTTTCAGTTTCTTTTTTATTTGAAGTAAACCACGCTAAAGCCGCAGCCGCGACAGACATAGAAGATAAGGCGACTAAGGATATTGCAACGATTTTAACGACATATGGTTTACTCTTCATTGTCTTCCTCCTTATCTAGAATTAAAACTGAAACTGAAGTTATAGTCATAAACTGCAGTAATATTGCCAGAATAGATCTTCTTAACGAAGTCAGTTAATCTATCTGGAGCGTAGTTAACATTTATATACAATGTATAAGTGCTTGATGGGTCATCAGTAAAAGACATTGGTTCGTTTGCATCAATACTGATGTTAGTTGGCATTGGATTTGTGCTGTAATAATTAGCATGGCTATTTTTAGTGGAAGCCCAATATGATAAACGATAATAGATTTCATCAATGGAACCTTCACTACCACCGAGATATGGATTTTCAGCATCATATGATAAATAAGTTGGGTAATATAATGGCTTACCACCTTCTGAACCAATAGAAGCAGAAATATCATCAGCATAGAAAGCATCGAAATCCGCACAAGATGTTAAGTAGATTTCGCTTTCTCTTTTTGTCTTTTCTAAGTTTCTAAATGAATTGGATTGAATATAGAAGTCACCCGCTAATGAGGAAGAGAAAGTGATTTCATAAATAACGTTGCAATTCAAAGATCTTAAATCAAAAGAATTGCCTCTAATAACCTTTTCAACTGGGTCATAGACATTCATTGAACTGATGACGACCCATGTATAGTCGTAATTGTATGTGTCTTCTTTTGTATATTTGCCATCGGCATAACTGTAATTGCCAGTGCCGGTTGTTCTTTCAAAATAACCAAAGGTGCCTTCTGTTTCGTTGAAATCATAAGCGTTGACTGAGCCAGTATATGGATTTAAGTAGTCATAGCCACCGATACCATCAGGAGCATAGTCAAATTTAATAAGTCTGACTTTATCAATTTTTGCACCTTTTTCATTCGCTACAGTAATTTGCATGCCAGTAGCAGTAACTGTGCCACCTGAAGCGAACCAAGCGTATGTTACGGTGAATACGGACACAAGAGAAAAGATAGCGGTTGCGGTAGCGCCGGCAATTTTTAACTTTGTACGTAATTTACTTGAGTAGCCCTTCATAGAATTTAAAAGCCAGTTGCCTATTAGGAACGGACTTTCTCCGTAAGGCAACTGGCTATCTTCTCAAAAGATTATAAAACCTCAACTGTGATTAACAATTGAGGTTGCTGGCTATCTTTATTGTAAGACCCTATAGTTTTGCGTCACTACATTGCTGTAGTTTTGCTCTTTTCTCATATACATTTTTAACATCTTTGTTGAAATATGTCAAATAGTTATTTATTCAATAAATACAAGTTTAAAAAGTGAAAATTGGAAAAAAAGTAAGATAAGGAACAAAATAAAAAGGTGATAAAATCACCTTTTTTTAATTTGGATAAATTGTGCCATTACTCACTGGTGTGCCGTTGATGGAAATTGTATATCCATTAACGATACCGCCTACTTCTACGGAAGTATTAGTGAGATCTTCGTTTGAAATAGATAGGTTCACTACTTTACGTGTTTGTTCATCGTAAGTGGCTGTGGTTACGAACTGCACTGTTCCAGTGTTTCTTGTTAGTGTCACGATGTTTGTAAGCGTTCTGATCTTGTCATCAAGAACTTCATCAAGGACCGCTGGAATATCGTTAACAGCTCTGTTCACACCATCCTGTTTAATCATTGGATATGAGGTACTTTGGATTGTACCATTTTCATCCAGAGTATCCAGGATATCAATGTCCCATCTAGAACCATCTACACCATCTATTTGTATGTGCATCAACCTTTCTCCACCCGCAGGGGGCGCCACTAGCGCTCCAGGTGAGTCACCTGCTACCGTAAAGGCATCTTGGAGAGGTGTATCACTATACTTACTGCCCTTATAAGAATAGGTCGATAATTCATCTGAATCTGTAATTGTAATAACTGTATCAGTAACAGCGAAGCTGATACTGCCTGTAATATTGGTTGGTAATAAAACACAGATTGTTTCACCACCCGCGATAGCGGTTGCACCAGCGGCTGCAAAGTCAACACCATCAGGGAAAGCTAATGAGTTAACATGAGTTGTCACACAGTATGCGTGGACAGCGTCATCGTCTCTAGCGAAAGCACCAATATCAAGGTAAACAAGGTAAGCACCGAAGTGACTGTTTTCAACAGAACCTAAGCAGAATTCGCCACAGTTGATTGGGATTTCGAAATAATACATAACGTGTTGATCAAAGTTGTTATGGACTTTAATCCATGACGTATCGAATACAACAGAATAACCACTTGGATAGGAATTGGTCATTGTGAATTCTTCATCTGGATAGACATTACCTAAAGGTGTCTTGGTATCAATGACATATTTCACTTTTTGGTTATAAATGTTGTAACTGTAAGGAATGGTATAGCTGCCATTACTTAACTTATAGATATAGGCATGGTCTTGGTTGCCATCAGAAAGGA
>CAMIVH010000029.1 GCA_946401755.1 uncultured Caryophanales bacterium
GCCATTTGGTCAGCGGATAAGTGAATTAATAAATCTGTGACACCAACGATTGGATCTTTTGGATCATCACCGATATTAATATCGACGACTGAGCCATCTTTCTTACAAACCACACCGATTAAGGCTAGTGGAATTGTTGTCCATTGATATTTTTTGATACCACCATAATAGTGAGTGTCACCTAAGGCAAAGCCTTTAGATTCATAGAATGGGTGTTCTTTTAAGTCTAAACGTGGGGAGTCAATGTGGGCTCCTAAAATTCTTAAACCATTTTCAATTGGTTCTTTGCCGATAATAAAAGCGGCAACATTTTTCTTTTTGTTAATGAAATAAACACGATCACCAGCTTTAACGGATTTAACTTCTTCAACGTTCTTAAAGCCGTTGGCTTTTAATAACTTTTCAGCTTCACGAACCGCTAATCTTTCATTCTTAGCGACAGTAATGAAATCTTTATAGCCTTCGTTGAAGTCCATGACTGGTTTTGTGTCTTTATACTTTAACCAAGCATTTTTACGATACATATCTAATCTTCCTTTCTAAATAATTCGATACCATAATCATTCTATAACATTTTGTTGAAATGTTAAGAAATACACTAATTTATTTTCTTTTTCATGACTTTTGATAAGCCCTTTTTCGCAGTTTCACGATAGCCAGCATGTAAATCTTTACCGGTTAGATACATCGTTAATAACGATTCATCAAAAGTTACTTTAGAGGCTTCAATTGGTAAGATACCGACGATAGAAGCAGCATTAATCGCTTTAAGTGCGAATATCGCGCATCTTTCAATGCATGGGATTTGGACATAACCTTTAACAGGGTCACAAGTTAAGCCTAAGGAGTGTTCTAACGCTACTTCAGCGGATTGAGCAATTTTCTTATATTCATAGCCAAGAGCGGTTGCAATCATCGCAGCGCCCATCGCGCACGCTACGCCTATCTCTGCTTGACAGCCTGCTTCCGCGCCCGAAATAGAGGCATTACTTTTGGCTAATAAGCCAATAAGACCTGCCACTAAGAAACCTTTACGAATATCTTCATAAGGGACTTTCTTCATTTCTAAGTATTGAACAACGCCAGGAATAACGCCTGCACTACCACATGTTGGGGCCACAACAATTTTTCCACCCGCAGCGTTTTCTTCACTCGCGGCGAATGAGGCAATTGCGACATTAGTTTGGATGTCATCTTCCTTGTGCTCTTTTAACATATTTTCATACATTGCTTTGGCTTTTCTTTTAACGTGTAATTCACCAGGAAGTTCACCATCCGTTTTAATGCCTCTAGCGATTTCATCTTTGATTGTTTTATAAATCTCATCAATATAAGAAAGAACATCCTCACCTTCGTGATAGAGGACATATTCCCATAATGAGTAGCCAAAATCACGGCAATACGCCATAATCTCAGAGAGGGTATGATGTGGATATAAATCACTACCGTCCTGCTTCTTTTCGTTATTTATGGTGATGACACCACCACCGATAGAGACAATAATATCCTTCTTTATTTCGTTATTTTTTAAAGTAGTTTCAAAGATCATCGTATTAGGATGTTTGACTCTTTTTCTTGCATCAAAAACGATACGATGATTAAAGCCTTCTAAATACTTATTTATGATGTAGTCAGTTAAGTGGCCCTTACCAGTGGAGGCTAAAGAGCCACATAATGTGACTTTGACACTAACGATATCTTGATATTTACCAAGAATATATTTAACTGCGTTTACTGGACCAATGGTGTGTGAACTACTTGGTCCATGACCGATATAAAAGACACTTTTAATGGATTGCATATTATTCCCCTAGTTCATCGCTGATGATTTGAAGAGCTTCTTCTGTTACTTCATCTTCATCGAGATTAGACATATCTAAATAATTAGGGGTGAAGACAAAGTCTTGATCTCTTAATTCGTTTATATAATCGGAGAATCTTTCTAATGAATAATCAAGATTCATTGAACGATGAGCAATATGCCTATTTGGTAATCTATCTAAGAACCTCTGATATAGTAATGGAATATCACCAGTAAGAACGAGTAAAACCACACGATAGTTATATTCATCCGCGATGCCTTCGATTTCAGCGAGCTCAGAAGTACGGAAGTTAGCTTCCATAATTAAATCATTGCCCACTAAAGCGCATTGCTTAAAGAAATAAATCATATCTTGTGTAGCGGTTATTGAAAGTAAACGGTTCTCTTGACGTGTTTGATAACCGACATTGTCGCACACTATTTCTTTAAGGGTGTCTTTAATGATAAAGGGAATACCTAAAGATTCGCTTAAAGCAGCGGCTAAGGTTGATTTACCTGCGGCTAAATCACCGGTGATAATAATTAATCTTTGCATAACAAAATTATAATATCGGTTTTATGAGCAAAAAGAAAGGCGCTTAGCGCCATTCTCTTATCTATGTTTGGCGTGGAAGCTTACGCCCATCGCGTTAGGACCACAGTGACTACCAGCGGTTGGATTCACCACTTCGTATTCAATGTTAAGGTCTTGGCCGAAGTGATTTTTGAGCATACTACCAAATTCTTCAGCGATTTCTAAAGCGTCTGTATGAGCGATAATCACTCTATGACCTTTAATGTCATCTTCTAAATCGATAACGTATTGTAAGAGTTTTTGTAAGGTTTGTTTACGTCCACGACATTTATCTTTAGTAGCCATCTTACCATCTTCACCAATGTAGATGATTGGTTTCAAACCAATGATGTTACCAAAGAACGCCGCAAAACCTGAAACACGACCACTTTTACCGAAGAATTTTAAGTCATCAGCGTAGAAGTAGAAAGCAGTCTTATCAACTTCAGTAGCCGCCCACTTTTGGATGTCTTCAATAGAAGCGCCATTCTTATACATCTCACCAATGCTTAAGCAGATGTTATAACTACCTAAGGTGATACCTTTGGTATCGATGAGTGTAAGTTTTCTTTCTGGATACTTTTCACTTAATTCTTCCATCGCTAAACGAAGAGAATTAAATGTTGCAGACATCGCAGCGGAGAAATGGACATATAAAATGTCATTGCCCGCGGCAAATTCTGGTTCAAAGTAATTGATGTATTCAACCGGAGAAAGAGCGCTTGTGGTTGGAATAGTACCTGCTCTTAATTGGTTATAGAAAGCTTTGTAGTCAAATTCCTTAAAATCAACATAAGGACGGATTTCTTGTCCGTTGATTGTGTAAGGCATAGAAATGAGTTTGTAACCGTATCTAGCCGCTACCTCTGGCGTAATATCGGTATCAGTATCAGTGTATAAAGTGTACATATGTATAACCTCATCTTCATTATAGCAACATTAATTAACTGTGGTTATTTACAAATAGTTACAAGTGTAAAAAAGAAAAAACCAGCGCATATGTGGCTGGTTTTTACTAGTTTAAATTGTTAATTAGAAACCTTTATCTTCTAAGACTGGAGCAGCAGCGTTACAAGCAGCGGCTACAAATGATAAGATTGCGAAGACGATAGGTCCTGCCGCTAAACGGTAATCTTTAACGCCAAAGCCATCAGCATTCATGCCTCTATATAAGACACCTGTTAAGAGCATCATCACTGCACCAACAGCAATAACACCACCAGCAATGAATGATAATTTCTTTGTGAGATCTTTACCGATTAATTCGTCAATGAATACAAAGGCTAAACCTGCGAGTCCTCCGAATAAGACGAATAGATAACCAATAAAGCCAAGAACGGTGCCCTTAGTGCCTGCATCAGCATCATCGAAGAATGCTTCATTCCACATGCAGAATGCTCGATCAGGGAAATCTGGGTGAACCACTTGCTTTGTGATGAACATTGAGATAAAGACGACTAACGCGATAAGAGCGGCAGCCATTCTAAGAAGAGAATGGAGTTTAAGATACTTATTTTCCATGCGATATCTCCCTTTGTGTTATACAACAAAAATTATAAGAGTAATAAAGAATTATTCAACTTTATTTTTAATAATCCCTAGTTGCTAGCGCTATATTGTGTGATTTTTTCATTGAGCACATCTATATCGTAGAAACCATGAGGAATATTAAACGTTGGATCGCCGTTGTCATTAACAATGCACATTGGTTTATTGTCTTCTGTTAATGGAACATCAGGAGTAGCACCATCTTCAAATCCATAGAATTCCTTCTTTGTTTGGTCGTAAAGACCAATGTGAAGATTAGAAGAATGGTAGATATATTGACTATTTGGTAAGTAATGGATGCTCACTGCACATTCACCACCACCGGAAGTTTCACCGATGACTTTTGCGCCTAAGGCTTGAGCATAGCATGGGAAGGCGTTGCCACAGGAGAAAGAACAGTCAGAAGTTAAAACATAAATATTGTAATCGCTACCATATGATTCATCAGCGGTATAAGCACCATCTCCATTAATATCGGATTTACTAGTATAGGTGAACACTACTTTTTCACTACCATCATAGAAATTAACCGCAGCATTATTGTTTTTGCTTAAGAATGGTAAGAGTTTGATTAATACACCTAAAGTACCACCACCATTTAATGAAACATCGATAATGACGTTTTTAACTGATGGGTGTCTAGCAATTTCGTTAAATGTATCGCGGAATAAGAAGAACGTATCATATCTACCAGCTGTGTTTTTGACTTGACCGCGATCATCAAAGACTTCATTATATTCGCCATATTTGAACGAATCAAAATAGAACATAGCGGTCTTTTGGTCACTACTATAGAGAATAGTGCCTTCCACTGGTTCAAATGCGGAATTTGTTCCTTGGTATTTTTCTTTACGTAATACTTTGAGACGTTTTTCTAATTCATTTCTAGCAACGATGCCTTTGCCATAAGGCGCTCTAGCGATTTCACCCCAAGCGGAGTTCACGCTGATAATTGCTGAGTGATTATCATCAAACATATTAACAGCTTCAGAGAACGCTAAAGCTCTAGTGTTAGCAACTCCAGAATAGAATTGGTTATAAAGATTCTTTTCTTGGTAGTATTTTTTCATATTTTCAATGCCATAGTGACTTCTTAAACCATAGAAGTTTTGCATCACAAATAAGAAGCAACTGGCGTTGTAATCAATTAAGTATTGAGGCATAGAAGCACCGATTGTGGCACGAACCATTTGATCATCCACTGTGCAATATGAAATGCCATCTCTAAACGCTAATTGAGAGAAATCATCAGCATTAGTGGAAGCGAATAGATTACGATAATTATATGTGACATATAAAGTAGAGCATTCAGAGAATGCAAGGTCATATAGACCTAGAGGCATATATAATTCGCCACCATCTCTAAAATAATCAAAGTCGCAATCTTCAAATGTATAGGTAGCGTAATTTTCTTTTCCTAATTGTTCATAGGAAGATTCAGTTTCAACACCATAGTTTAAGACGTCATATTCTGGTTGAATACCACCTTCACCACTTTTCAAAGCATTGCTAATTTCACCCGCTCTTAAAACAACTTTTTCTAAAGGAGAAATAACCGCATAAAAATATACCGAACCATCTATTTCAATTTTCCAAGAATTAGTAAAGCCATCATTAGTTACTGTACTAACCGCTCTTGGATCAAGGAATTTCTTATAGATAGAAGCATATTGTTTTAAAGAGATATAAGGAACGTATTTTTCACCATTTTTAAAGCGCAAATTAATGTTAGAGATATAGGCATCGCTTAATTGAGGGTTCTCATTATCTGCAATCATATCTAAAACATATAAATTCACTGTTTTTTCATCAGAATTTGCATTAAAGATA
The DNA here is from genome assembly GCA_946401755.1 of uncultured Caryophanales bacterium. Lineage (GTDB taxonomy): Bacteria > Bacillota_I > Bacilli_A > RFN20 > CAG-826 > RUG14515. The sequence goes on from CAMIVH010000029.1 coordinate 5,754, forward strand.
TCAAGGAAATCACATGACGAAAGAAGCAAGGTTGGTAAAAGTAATAAAAACGCTAATTTTCTTTTCATATTGCTACCCTACAAATTATTGTTGAACAGTAGCCTCTTGTTGAGGGTGATATTCATCTTTATAAATGAAGCCTTTACGAGTGGCGATTTCATGGCCAATATAGAACACCACGACCACAATTAGGGCACCCATGCATGTATCAGTGAGGAAGTGTGCGCCAACTAACATTCTGGAGAACATCATGACTAAAGTCCAGCCAAATCCGATATAAAACATGATTGTTTCTTTACCCTTCAATTTATTAAAGAATAAAGATAAGTATGGGAGAACCATCATCATGATAGCAGCGCTGCCTGAATGGCCACTTGGGAAGGATTTGAATTCTTCTTTTGTAATGGTGACACCATATAACTCATGGCCTTTGTTAATATATTCTTCATACGCGCCATATGATTCCCACCAATTGTGGAAAGCAATTTCACCACTATTAACGACAAAACGATAACGTGGACGATGGAGCACTAGTTTAATTAAGAAGCTTGTTGGTAATAAGGCTAAAAGGAAGATAACTGCCATGACCATTAAGGCTGACCATAATTTATTCTCATCACCTTTATTACAGACGATAAAGCCAAGAGCGGCAAAGCCTAAGAAAACAAAGATATTAGCAATTGTGAACGGTAATTCTAGAGCATCGTTATTAAAGCCATTAACTGATGGGACATCTTTAGAACCTAGCCACACTGATAAGCCATAGCCAAGAGCGGCTAAACCCCAAGACAGTATTTTAAAAATAATATGTAAATCTTTTTTCTTTACTGATGTTACTAACAAACCACCAGCGGCAAATGATAATCCTGCATAGCAGGGATATGTACCAAAAGATGCCATAATGACACCAAACATATTACCTTGAGAATAAATAGCTTGGTTAATTTGTAAGTCTAAAAATGAACCAACTATAAAACCGGCTAATAAAACGCCAATCACAATGTAGAAATGTCTTTTTTTAATCATGAGAATGTTCTCCAATAGTAACTATATAGTTATTGTAGCATCTTTTGATTGTCGTATCATTTGAATTCTTAAATAAAATATGGCACAATTCTAAACGATATATGATTTGCAAAAACGACTTATACGATTTATTAGACGAATCTTTCTCTTACGTCATCTGTAATGATAGTGGCGATAAATTAGAAGAACTATTTTATCGTTCAATTGAAGAGAATAAAGACAACTTTGTTGTATTTAAAGACCAATTAGAAATCATTAAAGATATTTTAAAAGAAGATTTACAGTTCTTTATGGATAGCGATCCTGCGGCTTCATCATTAGATGAAATCAAGATGGCTTATCCTGGATTTAAGGCTATCGCTATTTATCGTATTTCACATGTCTTATATAAATTAGGTTATACAGTACACGCTCGTTACTTCTCAGAATTAGCGCATTCTCAAACAGGTATTGATATTCATCCAGGTGCGACAATTGATTATCCATTCTTTATTGACCATGGTACAGGCACTGTTATTGGTCAAACCTCCACTATTGGTAAAAGAGTGAAAATCTATCAATGTGTCACTCTCGGTGCGGTCTCACTTAGTAACGCTGAAAAAATGAGAGGCGTTGTCAGACACCCACAAGTCGGTGATAATGTCACAATCTATGCTGGTGCCTCATTACTTGGTCCGATCAAGATTGGTGATAATGTCACAATCGGTAGTAACGTCTTCTTGCTTGAAGATGTAGCAGACAACACTCGCGTGGTCATTGGTAAACCTGCATTAGTGTTCACAAAGAAGTAAGGCTCAAAGTTAATGAGTCTTTTTTCTTGCAAATTAAATTAGATTGTATACAATTTATTATGGAGGAAATAATTATGAACATTTATGATTTCTCAGCAAATGATTACTTAGGAAACAACGTTTCCTTACAACAATATAAGGGTCAAGTTATCCTTGTGGTTAATACCGCGACAAGGTGTGGCTTTACTCCTCAATACGAAGGCTTAGAAGCTTTATACGAAAAATATAAAGATCAAGGTTTTGTCATTTTAGACTTCCCTTGCAATCAATTCTTAGCCCAAGCTCCAGGAACTTCTGAAGAGATTCACGCTGTTTGTTCCTTAAGATACAACACTCAATTTCCACAATTTGAGAAGATTAAAGTTAATGGTAATGATGCCCATCCTTTATTCGTTTATTTAGAATCTCAAAACGAACAAAAGAAGGTTAAGAAAGTTAAATGGAATTTCACCAAATTCTTAATTGGTAGAGATGGTACTTTCTTAGGTAGATTTGAACCAACAGTTAAGCCAGAAGAAATTGAAGAATCTATCATTAATGCTTTAGGCAAATAATATGAAAAACGAAGAGTGCTTAAGACTTGAAAACCAAATCTGTTTTCCAATGTATGTAGCGAGCAAGGAAATTGTCCGTCGTTATATTCCTTTGCTTAGCGCATTGGACTTAACATATACCCAATACATTACCTTATTAGCGTTATGGGAAAAGGATCATATCACTGTTAAAGAATTAGGCGAAAAACTATACCTTGATTCAGGAACTTTAACACCTCTCTTGAATAAGTTAGAAAAGAAGGGCTATATTATAAAGAATAAAAGCGATAAAGATGGTCGTGAATTAGTGGTTATTGTCACTGCTAAAGGACTAGAGCTCAAGCAAAAGGCACTAGAGGTACCACCTGAAATCGCTAAATGCGTAAATCTAAATAAAGAGGAAGCAATAGTTTTTTATCAATTATTGCATAAGGTCTTGGACGGTTTTTATGTCAAACAATAGAAGTAAGGTCATTGTTAGAACAAGTGTAATTGGTATTCTCACCAATCTTGGTTTAGTCACACTTAAGGCATTTGTTGGTATCATTGCCGGCAGTATTGCGATCATTATGGACGCAGTTAATAACTTAAGTGATGCGTTATCTAGTGTTATCACCATTGTGGGCACTAAATTATCACAAAAGAAACCAGATGCTAAACACCCTTATGGACATGGTCGAGTTGAATATATTACTAGCTTAATCATCAGTGTCATTATTCTTATTGCTGGTGTGACGGCGATTGTCGAATCAGTGATTAGTATTATTGAACAGAAAGCACCAAGTTTTGATATTATTTCATTAATTCTTATCGCTGTTGCGGTCTTAGTGAAAATCGGTTTAGGCTTATACTTTAGACACGTTGGTAAGAAGGTAAATAGCGAAGCTTTAAAAGGCTCTGGTATTGATGCATTATTTGATGCATTATTATCCTTAGGCACCCTTGTTGCTATCGTTGTTTCACTCGTTTGGAAAGTTAACATTGAAGGTTATATTGGTGTCATCATTGGCTTATTCATGATTAAGTCTGGTATCGATGTTTTAAGACAATCGTTATCAAGCATTATTGGTGAACGCACTAGTAAGGAAACAAGCGAGGCAATTAAACATCTCGTTTGTGAAAACCCTGAAGTTAAAGGTGCTTACGATTTAATCGTTAATAACTATGGTCCAGATAGAGGTATCGGCTCTATCCATATCGAAGTCGATGACAAGATGACCGCGAAAGAAATCCATCCATTAACTAGAAAGATTGCTTTTGAAGTTTATGAGAAGTTTGGAATTATTATGACAATAGGCATTTATGCCTCTAATAATAGTGATCCACTCATCAACAAGATAAGAGCGGATATCCAACAAGAAGTCTTAGCGCACCCCACTATTAAACAAATTCATGGTTTCTACTGTGATCAAGAAATTAAATCCATCACCTTCGATGTCATTGTCGATTTCAAAGATAAAGACGCTCCTAAGCTCATCAAAGAAATACATGATGACTTACAGGCAAAATATCCAGATTATCAATTCAGTATTGTCGAAGATAAAGATTTCACAGACTAAAA
>CAMIVH010000030.1 GCA_946401755.1 uncultured Caryophanales bacterium
TTTTCGTTGTGAGATTTATGTCTTATAACGATGTGCAATTTGTGGACGCTAATTTTGAAATGTATGGTTTCTTTGGTGGGCCAATGAATGGCTTCCTCAATACCGTTGGTAATTTATGCATGTGGTTTGAAATAACCGCAATGTTAATGGTGTTACTTAGACCTTGGTCATATTTTAAAACTGCGAAATTCTACACTAAATATATTGCTTTACCAATTTTATTGGTATCAGCGATTTCCTTACATCCAATGATTATGATGATGCAAGGAGATAATCACACTAGTGTTTTATCTATTATGCTTCCTATTGAAATCGGTGGATTGTTATCACTCGCTATTTTCTATTTAGCGAAAGATTACAAAGTAAAGATTTCTAAACACTCTATCGGTGAAGTTATAGCGTTCTCTATTCTTATCAACATATTCACCATGCCGTGCTTCATGCCGCATTTCTTCTTTGGTATGGGCCCAATGGGAAGAACTGTTATTGACTTTAATGTCGTCCATCGTCTTTTCTTATATGCTTCATGTATTGTTATGCCTTTTGGTGTTTATTTCTGCTTAAGAAATGCTCATCAAGATAAGATTCATTACTCCTTAGTGTTCATCTCTTTAGGCACATTAATTTCCTACCTAGTGGGTCATAAATATGATGTCATTCTCCAACCTTGGAATTGGCCATTACATTTATGTAACTTAGCGATGATCTTAATTCCTATTTGCTATATCTTTAGAACCAAACGTTTATTCTATTTCACCTATTTTATTAACGTCTTTGGTGCGGTTTTAGCGATGCTAATGCCTAATTATCGTGAATCGATGCTAGTGTTCAATCCTAATATTTGGTATTTCTGGATCAATCACTGCTGTGCTTACATGATGCCTTTATTAGGTGTGGCTTTATACGAGTTTGATAGACCAAAACTCAAACAATTTGGTTTCTCTTCTATTTGGTTCTTTGCTTACTTCATGATTGTTCTCACATTAAATACTATCTTCACTGGTTTAGAAGGTGTTGTGACTCCAGTGGGCACTATCAGTGGTACTGACTATTTCTTTATTAACTCCACCTTTATCGCTGAAAAGTTAGGTAAATGGGCGGAGAACATCTTTAATAACTTAGTTATTACATTCACTATTAATGGTCGCACAATGACCATGCATATTGTCTATCAATTAATCTATTATGTGGTTTACGCATTAATTGGATTTGGTATTTGGTTCGTTTATCAGTTGATGTTTGATATCGCTGATTCTCATAAAGCATTACATTACAGATTGAAAGGTATTCGTATTGATAAACTCGCCCTTAAGTCGGCGTTAAATGGAAGGAGCTTAGATAAACCTATGGATGAAAATGTTGGTATTAGTTTAGAGCTAAAGAATTTCTCAAAGAAGTATGGTTTAAATAACTACTATTCTGCTAAAAATGTGAACTTATCCGTTAAAGGTGGGGAAGTGTTTGGCTTCCTTGGTCCTAATGGTGCGGGTAAATCCACATGTATTAAATCTATCGTTGGTATTCAACCAATTAGTGAAGGTTCAATATCTGTCTGTGGCTATGATGTTAAAACACAGGGAGTAGGCGCTAAGAGTCAAATTGGTTTTGTTCCTGATCATTACGCTTTATACGAAAACTTAACAGGTAGAGAATACCTTAACTATATCGCTGATATTTACGAAGTATCTAAAGAAGATAGAAACTGCCGTCTATCCAGATACATCGAAAGATTTGAATTAAAAGATTCCATTGATAATAAAATCAAAACCTATTCTCATGGTATGAAACAAAAGGTGACTATCATTGCTGCGTTAGTCCATGATCCAAAGGTTTGGATTTTAGATGAACCTTTAACAGGTTTAGATCCAACATCCATTTATCAAGTTAAAGAGTGTATGAGAGAACATGCCTCTAAAGGCAATATTGTTTTCTTCTCTTCTCACTTAATTGATATCGTTGAAAAGTTATGCGATAGAATCGCGATTATTAAACACGGAGAAATCCAAGCCCAATTATCTCTTAAAGATATTGAAAATAGTGGCCGTTCATTAGAGGAATTCTATTTAGAGACAATTGGCGACAACACCACAAAAATTGAAGGTAAATAATGAAACAATTACTACAACTGACATTATTCCAACTCAAAGACAAAATTGATATGTCATGGATGAAGTCTAAAAAGGCTTTAATCCGATCAATTGTTTTTGGCATCTTAAAGTTTGCTTTAGTGGCAGGAGTGGTTTTTGCTGTTTTATATGCCTTAACTAGAGTGGGCTTTATTTCTAAATATCAAGATGTCTTACCGTTATTTACCATGTTCTTAACGGTCATCACTTTCTTGAATCTATGTTCATCAACTTATAACTTAACTAAGTCTTTATATCTTTCAGATGACAATAAAGTATTAATTACTTTCCCAGTTAATGCGAATAAGTTATTCTTCTCAAAACTATTCGTATATTTCTTCTATGAATTTAAGAGATCAATCACATTATTAATTCCAGGTGTCTTTGGTTTCTTACTATTTGAGGCTAATAGTTATATCGCTAGTGAAATAAGCTTTATTACTATTATTTGGATGATTATTCCAATCATCTTATTAATTGTTATCCAAGTTCTTTTATCCGCGGTGATTTCTATTCCATTTATGTATATTTATCGTTTATTTAAACGTAATCAAATATTCGATTTAATCATTGTCACCTTAGCGGTCGCCGCTTTTATCTTTGTTGTTGTTAAATTGATTAATTTAATTCCAGAAGATATTGATTTAGATAGACAATGGCCAATGATGGTCAATGGCTTTGAAAGCTTCATTGTGACATTTGATAGATATGCCTATCCAATTAATATGTATTCCCGTATCTTCTTTGGTGAATCATGTGGTAGTGGATATCACTATCAATTAACTGGTTTTACTTTCATTAGAACATTAATCGCTATTGGGGCAGTTGGTGTTTTAACATTATTAGCTTTCCTTATCATTAGACCAATCTACTTCAAGATGATTTATAAGACTTTTGAATTTGATAAGAACCCACAGTTAGCGGCTAAAAAGAACGTCAAACATAAGAAATACATCACGTTCGCTAATAAGGAATTCAAATTGTCATTTAGAGACTTTGATATCTCTAGCTCCTATATCGCGATATATATTATTATTCCTATCTTATTATTCTTTATGGATAGGGTGATCTCAGCGATTTCGACATCCATGAGAGGTAATAACATCGCTATTGCGGTTAATGTCTTATTAACTATTCTTCCTTTGTTAGCGAGTAACTCCACAATTGCGACTTTATATTCAAAAGAAGGAAGAACAGCGTATTTAACCAAGAGTAATCCAGTTAATCCATTCATTCCATTAACTAGTAAACTATTGTTTAACTTATTATTCTGCGTGCCTTCAATTGTGGCTTGTTCAATTATTTTTGCAAATTTTAGCGGATTAGGGGTACTAATAGCCGTCTTATTTAGTGTGTCAGTGTTGCTGATTCAATACGCTCACATCTTCTATAGTGCCGCACAAGACATTATGAATCCACAAAATGAGGTCTATGCCACAACGGGTAGTGATTTCAATAATCCAAACGAAGCTAAAGCCACAATTATGGCGTTCGTTGGTTCATTCATTATTACCTTTATCCTTTACTTCATGCTCGTGGAATCAATGACTTTACATGGTAATTACATATCCGCTTTTATTAGAGTACTAATAATCGCCATCGTATTATTTGCGGGATTCTTATATCTTTTCATTAAGAAAATCCAAGCGTTCTATTATGAGAAATAAGGAGGAAAGAAGATGAAGAAATCAACAATATTGTTACTTGTCCTTGTCTATATCGTTTCCTTCTTTGTGATTGGTCTTTTAGGCCACTCCATCAGGAACTATAATCCAGAAGTCTATCCAGAGAGTATTGAGATTATCGATCCAGACAATAGAACAATCGTGTCAAAAGATACGACTGACCCTGATACTGGTGAACTTTTGTACAATTATTATTTCGTTTATAAGAATTACAAAAGTGGGGATAGTGTTAGAATAAAAGTTAACGTCAAACCTGATAATTGTACCTATCCAGATGTGAAATTTACCAAGGATGAAAGTGACACATCCTTCAAAATTGAAACAAACGAAACAAACCCAAACATCGAAAAAAACTTTGCTTTAATTACATTAACTGACGAATTAGAAACAGTTTTATCCACACCATTCTTTGTGTCCACCACAAATCCTGGCTCTCAAATAAAGCTCAAAGTTTGTATTACATTCGTCAGCCCACTCTTATCTTAAAGATATTGTAAAAAATTATTTATTAGGTATGATAATTTAGCAAGTTAACAAAGGAGGTCTTTGTTATGAAAAAAGTCAAATTTAGTACTTTGTTAGTTACTTTACTGTCATTAACTAGCTTAGCTGCTTGTGATCCACATGATCCTACAAGTTCAAATAGTAATAGTGGTTCTATCAGTAGTACCGATAGTGGTTCTACTTCATCAAACTCTGGTTCTAATGTTGAATTAACTGCTATTAAGTTAAACAAAACTGAAACAAGTATTTTGTTAAAGTCCACAGAAACATTAACTGTGACATTCACTCCAAATAACGCCACTAATAAAGAGGTGGAATGGAGTAGTGATGATGCGACAGTGGCCAGTGTTGATAACGGTGTTGTCACCGCTAAAAAGATTGGTACAGCTAACATCACCGTTAAGAGTAAGAATAACTCTAGTATTTCTGCTACTTGTAAAGTAACAGTTAAAGATAACGTTATTTTATCTAACGTTTCCGCTAAACATGAATTCGTCTTATTTGAACAAAATAGAGCAAAAGATGAAAAGAATGATGATGGTTTCTATGATCATACACAATCATATAAAGTTGGTGATGATAATGCCTTTAACGTTAAACCAGCTTTAACAGTGTTAGATGCTGCCACATATCAACCAGTCAGTGCTAGCCAATGGTTACATGATTTCACCATTACTGCTAAACTCGGTAATGATACCGTTGGTGAAGAATATTTCAAAGTTTTAGACGCTCGTGAATGTAATGTCGATTTCACCGAGGCCGCTGTTGGTAAAACATTTACCATTAGCATTGCTCCAGGTGGTGTTGATGCCTCTAGAGTGGCCGCTTTAACTAAATCCATTACCGTTGAAGTTGTTGATGGCTATAACGTTTATAACGCTAAAGAATTAGGCTATTTCGATACACGTCCTCAAAATACTACTTTAGATGGTGCGGATATTGAAAACGATACAGTTTGGCAGTGCAAGTGGGAAGAATTTAAAACCGCTAATGGTATGGATGCTAACTATCATCCAGCATCATTAATCTTCCAAACAGATATTACTGTTAAACCAGAAGATTTACCTGCTAACTTCTTCTACACAAAAGCTCAAGCAGTAGCGTTAAACGACGCTAAAGCTGAAGGCTCATTATATGACTACATTTATTTATATGAACGTTCTATTCCAGGTAGTGTGACTGTTGATGGTAACTACTTCGATTTAGACTTATCTCAAATCCCATTAATTACTAGAGAAAGAGCTAAAACCACAGCGGTTGGCGCTGTTGTTGGTCACTCCGCTGCTTTCAAAGTCATTGATGGTGATGATATTACTTTCCGTAATATTAATATGACTGGTAATGCGAAAAACGCTGTCGATGATAACGATAAAATCTATGGTGGTGGCATTATGTTTGTTAAAGGCTCTGGCTCCAAAACCTTGCGCGCTGAAAATATCATTGCCACTAAGTTCTTTATCACCTTCTTTGGTGAAGACCCATTCTACGATGGTTATCCATTCACCAAATTCGATTTAGAAAAAGTTAAATGTTTCAATAACTATAACTCCTTTATGTATAACTGGGGTTCACAAATCACCGCTTCTAATTCTTTATTTAGAAGTTGTGGTGGTCCAGTTGTCATTCAAGATCATACACATACAGACGACTATGAAAGCCAAGATGGTTTAACAGTCTATGGTGATGTTTCAACAACTACCTTCGTTGACTGCACAATTAAGAACTATGTCACTGGCCAAGAAGCTTGGTTCCAACAATTTGGTGCTACTGGTGTCTCATCTGATATCAAGATGTTATCTGACTTGTTCTATGCGACTGGTTTACCAAAATCATTCGTTACCAACGAAAAAGGCGAAGGTAAACTTTATCAAGCTTTAGCCGCTGCTAACCAAAGTGCTTATTTCAACTTTATTGTTTTAAATAAATCTGGTAGTGCACAAAGTATAACCACTTATCCAGTTTGTGGTACTGTTAATTTTATTAACACAAACAAGACAACCACATTCAACTATCGTCAACCACTTTATGATGAAATCTATCAAACATATTTAGCGTATGCCGCTGCGAGCGAAGCTAGTGAACAACAAGCCCTTGCTCTTGAATTAGCTAGCAAGTTAACCGCTAAAGGATATAACATCGAACCTGACTTCAGTGATCTTGAAACTGAATTCAGAGCCTATATGACTACTGTTTGTACAGTACATGGCATTATGAGATCAGTTAATGGTGCGGGTGCACCAATCGTCGACTTCGGTGAAGAGTTCCCATTATTAATGTATGATGGAAAGAAAGATGAACATCCATTCTTACAAGATATGATGACCTATGTTGCGGGTACTTATGAAAGATATACACCAAGCGCTGATCTATTAGCAAAACTTCCAGATTACTATGCCCTCTACTATGGTGGTATGGCCTTAGTGATGGAATTAACTCCATACGTAGCGTAATTATTTAAAAGCAAACAAAAAAGAGCGGTCCCGAAGGATCGCTCTTTTCACATTAATAATTAGTAAATAACTTTTAATGAATTAATGAAGACTCTAGCGTTAGCGCCTTTGTTATAGATTTTGAAACTCTTAGCGTTAATTGCTTCGGTGAATTCTTTTGTCACTGGTTGACCGTCAACTGGCTTTAAATCAATAGCACGTTTATCGATGTTGAAATAAAGAACAGAGTTAGCATCAACATTAGTGTTGGTGGTTGCACCTTGTGTATATGTTTTGCTGTATGTTTCAACAGTGAGTGTTAAAGATTTAATTGTTTCCGCGAATGTGATTTCTAAACTACCCGCCTTTTTAGCAGAGCCAATGGTTAAGATTTGACTGCCTGCAGTAGGAGCGTCCGCCATAAATTGGCAAGAAGTGTTATCAACTGTAGTTACGAATTCAAAACCTGCCATAGTGTTCATTTCATCTTTTAACTTAGCGTTTAAAGATTCAGTACCTTGAGAACCACAAGATGGGTTTAAGAAGGTGAATGTTAATTCTTTATCCGTTACTGGTGCTTCACTAGAAGATGAAATAGATGAAGATGAACTTTCAACACTTGATGAAGAAGATGTTGAAGAAACACTTGATGAGGCACTACTAGAAGTACTTTCTTCACTAGTGGTGGATGATGTGCTTACGCTATCTTCTACGCTTGAGGTGGATTCAATTATGCTTGTGGATGTGTTTTCAATCTTTGTGCTTGTACTAGCAGTGGAGTTACAAGCCATTAAGAAGGTTGCACTAACAAGTAATAAAACTTTTGCTAATTTCATAATGATGATTTTCCCTTTTCTATATTGTTTTGATTATTTCATCAAAACACGTGATACATTATAATGTTATAGGATATTTATGCAAAAGATTATTTCAAATTGTTCATGTGTCGATATATCCAGTGAAGGTAAAGGCGTTATTAAAAACGGTAAAGATATAATCTTTTGTGATGGTATTTTTCCTGGCGAAAAAGCGGATGTAGAAATCCTTTATCATCGAGCGGGTGCTTTCTTTGGTAAAGTTAAGAAACTCTACAACTTATCTAAGGATAGAATCCAGCCAAGATGTAAGATTTGTACTTCTTGTGGGGGCTGTCAGTATCAACAACTAGACTATAAAGCACAGCTTAAATATAAGACTAAGAGAGTCAAAGAAGCTTTAACAAGAATCGCTCATGTTAAGCAAGAAGTTTTACCATGCTTAAGAATGGAAGAACCATATAACTATAGAAATAAAATCCAAGTACCTTTTAATAAAGATAGAAACGGTAAAGTGAAGTTTGGTTTCTATAAAGAAAACACTCATATCATTATGCCTATTAAAGAATGTGCAATTGAAGATAAAAGAGCCGCGCCTATCTTATGGGATATCAAATTACTTTTAGAAGAAATGAATATCCCTTGTTATAACGAAGATAGTGGTAAAGGTATCTTAAGATACGTTCTTATTAGAACAAGCTATCATTATGATGAACTTATGGTGGTTTTAGTCACCACTCAAATGAACTTCCCTGGACAAAGAAATTTCATTAATGAATTAGTGAATAGACATCCTGAAATAACCACCATCGTGGAGAACGTTAATAGTAGACACACTAATGTGATATTAGGTAACCAAGAAAAGGTCTTATATGGTCCAGGTCATATTAAAGATGATATTTTAGGTTTGTCTTTTGAAATAAGTGCCGCTAGCTTCTTTCAAGTTAATCCAATACAAGTCGAAAAACTATATGCCTCCGCGCTTAATTTAATCGACTTCAATAAAAAAGAAGTCGTTTTAGACGCCTATAGTGGTGTAGGCACAATTGGCTTAATAGCCGCGAGAAACGCTAAAAAGGTTATCTCTGTAGAAATAAACAAGAGTGCGCATAAAAACGCTATAGAGAACGCAAAAAGAAATAATGTTGATAATATTGAATTCCACTGCGCTGACGCTGGTGAATTCATCACTAAATATGATGGTGACATTGATGTTTTGATTATGGATCCACCAAGAAGTGGCAGTGATGAAACATTCTTATCAACAGTGATGAATAAACGCATTAAGAAAATAGTCTATGTTTCATGTAATCCAGAAACATTAGCGAGAGATATCCAATATCTATCTAGTATGTATGAAGTGAACTTTGTTCAACCTGTTGATATGTTCCCAATGACTGCGCATGTTGAAACTATAGTAGGACTATATCAAAAATAAAAAATGTAATTATCTAAACTAACTTATTCAAAATTATCTAAAAACTCTTAAGATTAAAGAAAAATAAAAATTTGAAAAATATTCCCTCTTGTTTATCAAACAATGTTCTATAATTGAAATAGATAAATGGAGATATATTTATAATGAAAAATAAATTTATGACCTTGGGACTACTTGTTTTTGGTCTTATTTTAGCTTCTTGTTCAAACAAGAATAGTTCATCAGAGAATTCTTCAGGAAACCGTTTTACTGTCACATGGAAAAACTATGATGGCATTGTTCTAGAAGTTGACAATGATGTCAAAGAAGGAACAATGCCCACTTATGATGGGGCCAC
>CAMIVH010000031.1 GCA_946401755.1 uncultured Caryophanales bacterium
TGGGTGGAAAGACCTTTTTCCACTAAAACGTATTGGTGAAATAAATCAACGGCGTCTATTATTTCCATCTTTCTTCACCTCACTAGCTCTTTTCAATAACGGCTTCTTTAAGGAACGGTTCAAATCGTTGATGAGTAATTTAGTGGCGCTTTCCTCTTCGTGTCTAGAATAGTCGAATAAACTCATTTGAACCGCCATTTCTTGATAATCAATCAAGTTTTGAAGCGTAATTCCTACGAGTCTAAGTGTCATACGGGCAAAGTTTTTATCGTATAAGTTGCATGCGACATCATAGATGGTCTGCCACTTGTTCGTTGGGTTTTCAAAAGTCACCGACTTATTAAATGATTTAAATGTTTGATCTTTGACCACGATTTGCACAGTATGACCAAGCTTATCTTCCTTAATTGCTCTCTCAGATACCTCTTTAGCGAGCTCTAAGAAATATTTCTTAATCTCAACTTCGTTATCTGTATCATATGGCAATGTTGTGGAGTTACCTAAAGACTTAGGATCCCATTTCTCAATTTCAATTTCATCAGAGCCTTTTCCCTCTAACCACTCTTTGAGTGTATAGAAGAATTTACCGGTGATGTTTTTAACATCTTCATCATCGCTTTCTATCTTTTGGTATAAGTCTCCGATAGTCTTGATACCCACACTCTTGAGTCTAGGTGCAGTTCTTTTACCCACACCAAACATTGACTCCACTTTGAGTGGGAACAAAATCTTTTCAATATCTCGTTTATGAATAATGGTCAAACCCATTGGCTTTTGATAATCACTAGCCATCTTCGCAAGGAATTTTGTTGTGGATACGCCTATAGAGCACTTTAGGCCTGTCTCTTTAAACAAGTCTTCTTGGAGTTTTCTAAAGAAAGCGATGACATCCTTCTGTCCTTTAACAGCTTCAGTAAAGTCTGCGAAGCATTCATCGACAGAGGCTGGTTCAACGAGCTTTGTGTAGCGTCTAACAAAGTTAAAGAACTTCTTACTCATCGCTGAATAATAATGATAGTCACCAGGAATGACGATTAAGTTAGGACAAAGCTGTCTAGCCTTAAACATCGGCATAGCCGAAGAGACACCATATTTCCTCGCGGCGTATGAGCATGTTGAAACAATCCCTCCTCTACCGTCATGGCCAATAGCCACTGGTTTATTTTCTAGAGTGGGATCTTTGATTTCTTCGCATCTAGCAAAAAATGCGTTTAAGTCAATGTGGACGATAACCTTGCTCATACCTACATTATATATGCGCATGAAGATTATGTTAACTAAATTTATTGGCAAAATAAAATCCTGCTTAAACAGGACATTATTTCTAATACTAAGTATTATTTCTACTAGTAAACCACTAATAAAATACTTTGAAAATTATTTGTTTTCGATGACCTTTTCGACCTTTTCTTCGGCGTCTTTTAAGGCTTTTTCTAACTTTTTGATGATCTCTTGACCTTCCTTATAGAGGGCTAAGCACTCATCTAAAGGAAGTTTTTCAGAAGAAATATTAGCGACGATTTCGTCTAATCTCTTCATCTCTTTTTCAAAGTCAAATTGTTTTTCCATACTACTTTTTCTCCGTGTCTATGACTTCACTATTAATGATACCATCTTTTAAGATGGTTCTAATCTTTTGTCCTTTTTTAACTAGTTTGATATCGCTGACTGGCTTACCTTCCTCATCCACTGTTAAGGAGAAGCCACGATTAATAACATTATCAGGATTAAGGGCCTCTAAAGTGACTTTCTTATGGGCTAATAGTTCTTGATAATGATTCACTAGTTGTCTAATCTTTATATCTAAATCTTCTTTACAAGAAGATAAATCGTCTTTCATACCTTGGATACGGCTCTTTAAGCTTTCTTCCATATCTTGTAAGGCGAATGATAGCTTTTCTTCTATCTCTCGACGGTCTACGGTGGCGAGTTCTGCTGCCGCTGTTGGGGTACTAGCGCGCTTATCGGCCACAAAGTCCACTAGTGTGGAATCAATCTCATGGCCAATACAGGCGATTACAGGCATTTTGCTATTAGCAATGGCTCGTACTAGTGTCTCGTCGTTAAATGCGCTTAAATCCTCGCTAGCGCCGCCTCCTCGGCCAATTAGGAGTGTATCCAAAGGATAAGTCTGGGCTAACTCAAAGGCTTTGAGTAATTCTTTAGGGGCGTTTTCACCTTGCACCGCACTATAGAAGACATAAATATCAGCGATTGGATATCTTCTTTTGATGTTGAAAAGAATGTCTTTAATCGCCGCACTATTAGGGGCGGTAATGACACCAATGGCGTTAGGATAAAGATTTATCTTTCTCTTCCTAGATTCGTCAAATAAACCTTCTTCTAAGAGTTTCTTTTTGAGCTTTTCTAATTCAAGAAGCTGTTGACCAGCGCCGACTTCTTCCATTTGATAGACGATGATTTGATATGTGCCTCTACCTGGATAGGCATCTATTGAACCGAAGACGACCACTTCTTGGCCGTTTTCTGGCTTAAAGTTAATCTTATTTGCATAGTTAGAGAACATCATCGCTCCGATTAACGACTTATCGTCCTTAAGGGAAAAATAAAAATGACCGTTACTAGCCATTTTAAAATTACTGATTTCTCCTTTAACGTAGATGTATTTTAAATTCGCATCATTATTAATGAGAGCCTTAATGTATTGGTTGATATCGCTGACTGTAAAGACTGGGCGATCTTGGTTCATTATAAGACCTCATCTAATATCGCATTGATGAACTTCGCTTGTTTTTCTTCAATGTATTTCTTAGCGAGTTCCACTGCGGTATTGATCACGATACGTTTATCAATCTTTTCTACATAGTAGAAATGAGCGTAACTCATTAATAAGACTGCTTGAGTAAGAAGAGGTAATCTTTCCCATTTCCAGTTTCTTAAATGTGGTTGGAAAGCTGTGATAATTGAACCATAGTTATTTAAGACACTAGAAATCATGTTTTGAACATAAGCACTGTGTTCCTTAAATGGACGAGGATCATCAGTCATTTCAGTGATGATTTCATCAACATCACGGAAGTTATGTTCTCTACTGGCCACTTGGTCAGCGATTTCGTCATAGATGACGGTCATGATTATAAAGTTTTCTTGATTGCGAGATATTTTTTCCATAAAAAAAGACTGTTAATAAATTAAATAATCGATATTACTTTGACTTGCACGTCAAATGGTACCTGTTCGGTCGCCATTAAGAAGGCATTGGTAATTTCGTCTTGGATATTGTGTGTGACTTCTTGTAAGTTGGTGCCTTTAGCGACATCAACCGCCACCCACACGTGGACGATACCACGTCTAATGGTTGTTTGGACTGGTCTATTTAAACGAATCTTTTGATTGCGTTTCATATGAGCGCTACTCATAGAAATGCCTGAGACATTATTTAAGGCGTTAGTCACTAATGCATCGAAGACATTGAGTGAGATAGCGATTTTTCCTTTGTTTGAGTAGTTATCAATATAGACGTAGTCTGCCATAATCTGTACCTACTTATAATATATCTTAAATATATTCGTTTAGCAAAGAGTAAATCGGAAAGTTTTCTCGGATTATAGTCACTTCTACTCCTACTTGCAAGCAAATAAAAACATTTCTTTTCCCTTGAAAAATAGCCCTCAAAATTCTATACGCATAATGCGTACATACGCGAGAGCGTTACGAGAACTAGGGGGCTAGAAATGTCAAACGTTTTTAAAAACTATTTTTCAAGTGCGCGAAAGAAGAAAAAAGACTTGACTTAAAACTGACTTAATAGTATTTTCCTTTTTATTTATAAAAAGGAGTGGTGGTGGAGAGCACAAAAAAAGAAGCGGTGGGTCCGCTTCTTTAAATTGTGTTTTTACTAATTACTTGAGGTTTTCAACAACACCAGCGACAAATTCTGGAGTGAAGTTGAATTTCTTAAAGACGTCTTTAGCTGGGGCACTAGCACCGAATTGATCTAAACCGATGTTTGTGTCAGCGTATTTAGCCCAACCAAATGTGGAAAGCATTTCAATAGAAACGCATTTTTCTCTTGGAAGGTTGATGACTTCTTTCTTATAAGCTTCATCTTGTTTTTCAAAGTAGCTCCAGCATGGCATAGAGACGACTCTGACATCAATGCCCTTTTCACGTAATAAGCCTTGAGCGGCCACTGCTAAGGAGACTTCACTACCTGTGGCGATTAAGACGAAGTCAGCTTTCTTTTCTTCTTTGCTGACGACATATGCACCACGTTTTAAGGCTTCACCATCACTTTCCTTTAATAAAGGAAGATTTTGACGGGATAAAATAATGGCTGTTGGATGATTCTTACTCTGTAAAGCGGCGAACCAAGCACCATATGTTTCTCTTTCATCAGCTGGTCTAATGACATCCATATTTGGAATGCTACGTAACATTGCTAATTGTTCGATTGGTTGATGTGTTGGACCATCTTCGCCTACGGCGATACTATCGTGAGATAATAAGTAGATGGCTGGGACATGACTTAAGCACGCCATACGGATGGCTGGCTTCATGTAATCGGAGAAGACGAAAAAGGCACCGACATAGCTACGTACACCACCGTGTAATAGCATACCATTTTGTGCACTCGCCATCGCGAATTCACGAATACCCCAGTTGATGTTGTGGCCTTCTCTATTGTTGGCGTCAAAGTTTGCACCATTATCGAGTTTTGTCATAACAGAACCGGCGACGTCAGCGGAACCACCATAGAGGTTTGGCATAGAAAGCATTAAGTAATTTAAGGCTTTGCCAGAGGCAACACGTGTGGATGTAGATGAACCTTCAACGAAGTCTGGATAGACACCTGGTAAGTATTTATCAACATCAACACCATTTAATGACATGAATCTATCGTATTCATCTTTGGTCTTCTTATCGGCGGCTAATTTGGCTAACTTAGCGTTATATTCGTTAAGGGCTTTTTCACCACGAGCACCAAAGGTGTTCTTGAATAAATCGTAAACTTCTTCAGGAACAAAGAAGTCTTCATGGTCGAATCCATAGGATAACTTAGCGGCTTTACCATCTTCCGCGCCTAATGGGTTACCGTGGACTTTATTTGTACCTTGTTTTGCACTACCAAAGCCGATAACGGTATGGATCATAATCATGGTTGGTTTGTCTTTGCTCTTTTTAGCTTTGCTAATAGCGGCATCGATAGCGTCAACATCGTTACCATCAGCAACTTCTAAAACATCCCATTCACTGGCTAAGAATCTGGCTTTAACTTGTTCAGAGAATGATAAGTCTAAGGCACCATCAAGTGTAACTTGGTTAGCGTCGTAAAGAAGAATCATCTTATTGAGTTTTAAGTGACCGGCTAAGGAGATTGCTTCTTGAGAGATACCTTCTTGTAAGCAGCCGTCACCGCATAAGGCGTATGTATAGTGATTGCAAACATCATCGCCAAAGCTATAAAGCTTGTTGACCATTTGTTCTGCCATCGCCATACCAACGGCTTGAGAAATACCTTGTCCTAAAGGACCACTTGTGGCATCAACACCATCGGTCCAACCATATTCTGGGTGACCTGGAGTTAAGGAATCGATTTGACGGAAGGCTTTCATGTCATCCATGCTGATTTTATAACCGCTTAAGTGAAGCATTGTGTATAAAAGCGCGGATGCGTGACCAGCGGATAAGACGAAACGGTCTCTATTGAACCATTTGCTTTCCTTTGGTGTAGCCACTAAATGCTTTGTGAATAAGGTATACAAAGCTGGAGCGCTACCTAAGGCCATACCTGGGTGACCAGAGTTGGCTTTGTTAATTGTGTCGATGCACAATGATCTGATTGTGGCAATCGCTAATTGATCGTTTTTGTTCATGTTGTTTTACCTCTGAATTTAGTAATTATTTAGTATTTTAATAGTTTTTGTATAACTATGTTATAACCTAGTTGTCGAATTTGATGCCTAATTCATCAAGTTGCGCTTGTGTAACGTTTGTAGGCGCATTGGTCATTGGGTCGACAGCGGCAAGGTTCTTAGGGAAGGCGATGACATCACGAATGTTGTCTGTGCCACCTAAGATCATCGCTAATCTATCTAAGCCGAAGGCCATACCAGCGTGTGGAGGTGTGCCGTATTGAAGGGCATCCACGAAGTAACCAAATCTCTCTTTGATTTCTTCATCGCTTAAGCCCAAGACTTCAAAGATTTTTCTTTGCATATCTTGGTTATAGATACGAAGAGTACCACCACCAGCTTCATAACCATTAATGACAATGTCGTAAGCATAGCTTAAGACTTTGGTTGGATCTGTATCTAAGTATTTGACATCTTCGTCTCTTGGACGGGTGAAAGGATGGTGAGTCGCAACGATTGCCCCACTTTCCACGTCTCTTTCAAACATTGGGAAGTCAATGACCCATAATAAATCATAGGTTCCTTCTTTGATGAGACCAAGTTCACGTCCGTACTTCAAGCGTAACGCACCTAATAAAGGTGTAACACGATTATCATTGCCTGCGGCGATGATTAATATGTCATTATCAACAAGACCTAATCTTTCGTTTAAGGCCTTGATTTCGGCTTCTGAAAGGAATTTAACAAATGAACCGGTTAATTCCCCGTTTTCTTTCTTTAGGACTGTTAAACCGCCTAAACCGAACTTCTTAGCTTCTAATGTTAAAGCATCGATAACTTTACGGCTAGTTTGGTCAGCGACACCATTAACAACGATAGCCTTAATGGCTTCTGCGGTTTGATAACCAGCGAATGTAGTATCTTTAAATATATCTTTAATATTATTTAACTCGATACCAAATCTTGTATCTGGTTTATCACTACCAAAACGGTCCATCGCTTCCTTATAGGTCATTTGTCTAAGTGGAAGTTTGACATCATAGTTAATCGTGGCTTTAAAGATATCTTTAATGAGTTCTTCCATCAACGTTAAGAATTGATTTTGATCTAAGAAAGATGTCTCAATATCAATTTGGGTGAAATCTGGTTGACGGTCCGCTCTTAAGTCTTCATCTCTAAAGCATCTAGCGATTTGGTAATATCTTTCAAAACCCGCGACCATAAGCAATTGCTTAAACATTTGTGGGCTTTGTGGTAAAGCATAGAATTGACCTTTATGCACACGGGATGGCACTAAATACTCTTTGGCACCTTCAGGTGAGGAGGCACAGAGCATTGGTGTTTCAATTTCGATGAAGTGATGACGGTGCATAAAACTATGTGTGGTCATCTTAATTGTGTCGCGCACATCGAAATAATGTTGCATGCAAGGACGACGTAAGTCGAGATAACGATATTTAAGTCTGGTGTCTTCTAAGGCGTCTGTTTCATCAGCGATGATTAAAGGTGTGGTTTTCGCAGTGTTTAATAAAATTACTTCACTAGCGATGACTTCAATTTCACCACTCTTTAATTTTGGATTAGCGACCGCTCTTTTAGCGACTTCACCTTTCACTTGAATGACGTATTCGTTTCTGACATCAGGAATTTCTACGTTGTCGTTAACGACGATTTGAATTAAACCGAAGCGGTCTCTTAAATCAATAAAGAGTAAGGAACCGAGGTTTCTTCTTTTGCTGACCCAACCAATGAGGGTGACCTTTTCACCAACGTTGGCTAAGCCAAGTTCATTGCTGTAATGGCTTCTTTCCATAATACTACCTACCTTTGTGATTAATCACAAAATTCTTCACCCATTTCAGTAGAAATGGTTTCTATTAATTTCTCTAGTTCACAACTCTTTTGTTCAGTTGTTTCTAGATTTTTAATGACAACTTGTTGTTTGCTAACCTCATCTTCACCGATGATAATAGCGAACTTAGCGCCTTTTCTTTCAGCGCGCTTGAACATATTACCGAGTTTGACATCTTCAAAGCAGATATCAGTGCGATAACCAGATAATCTAAGTTCAGAAGCGACTTGTTGAGACATAGTCTTGGCCGCTTCCCCTAATGGCATAACGTAGATTTCAATATTACTATTGATGTTATCTGGGAATAAGTCGTCGTCTTTTAAGACGGAATAGAGTCTTTCCACACCGAAGGAGAATCCGACACCCGCGGCATCTGGACCACCGATTTCTTTGACGAGCTTATCATAGTGACCACCTGCGCCAATCGCGCCATAGTCGTTACCGGTCTTAGAAACATAATGGAATTCAAAGACGGTTTCTGAATAGTAATCTAAGCCTCTCACTAAAGTGTCATCGACTTGATAAGGAATATCTAAGGCATCTAATAATTCGAGGACTCTAGAGAATCTAGCTTTCGCAGCATCGCTTAAGAAGTCTTTCATCTTAGGTGCACCTTTAACGATTTCTTGATCCTCTGGGACTTTACAGTCGAGAATTCTTAATGGGTTAAGTTCATAACGGCTGTGGCAGTCAGGACACATCTTATCCAAGTATTTAGCAAAGTATGCTTTGAGTGCTTCTTTATAGGCATTACGTGATTCATCATCACCTAAGGTGTTAATGCTAATAGTTACACCTTCTAAGTTCAAAGAACTTAAGATGGTATACGCTAAGGTGATTGTTTCGACATCGATTTCAGGAGAATTGTTTCCCACTGCTTCCACACCGAATTGGTTGAACTGTCTATATCTACCAAATTGTGGTCTTTCATAACGGAAGACTGGACCACAGTAATAAACCTTATATGGAAGTTCATTTGTGGCTAGTAACTTGTTTTGCACGATTAAGCGCATAATGCCCGCGGTGAATTCTGGACGTAAGGTGATGGAACGATCAGCTTTATCATTAAATGTGTACATTTCCTTACGGACAATATCACTACCTTCACCCACACCACGAACAAAGAGTTCACTATGTTCGATGACAGGAGGTCTAACTTCGTTATAAGCGAATAATTCGCAAATTTGTTTTAAAACATTTTCAATGTAAGCGAAACCATTGGATTCCTCCCCAATGATGTCGTGAGTGCCTTTAA
Source organism: uncultured Caryophanales bacterium (assembly GCA_946401755.1). Taxonomy (GTDB): domain Bacteria; phylum Bacillota_I; class Bacilli_A; order RFN20; family CAG-826; genus RUG14515. The sequence goes on from CAMIVH010000031.1 coordinate 8,924, forward strand.
CATTGTTTGTTAACATATCTTTTCTCCTTAATGAATGACACGATCAATACGATAAACGCCGGTAATACCTTTTAGCAAAACAAAGATATCATGCAGACGTTTAGC
>CAMIVH010000032.1 GCA_946401755.1 uncultured Caryophanales bacterium
CTGCCATTACTTAACTTATAGATATAGGCATGGTCTTGGTTGCCATCAGAAAGGATTTGATCGATTTCGTAAATATTTGTAATAGCGTTGTTGCTATCTCTTTGAATCAAATGTAAGGAGAAGAAGCTATCGATAATGGTTGTATCTTCACCAGATAAGTTACCATAAGTGCCAGCGAAGAAATTAACAAAACCTCTCTCTTTGAGGTTAAAGTCAATAGAGGATGCAGGTAACTGATAGTTAGAGTACACGTTTGTATTAATTTGTGCGTATTTAGCGGTTACTACGTTGTCTTTACTCACCAAGTTATTCATAAAGTGAAGACCATAAACTTGGTTAGCACTACTATGCTTCTTGAGCATGTTCTCCACTTTTTCTTTTGAGGAATCATACTTTTGGTAGGAATGATTACTATCATCAATCGTCACTTTACCACTAGCGTTGTATGTTCTAACGTTAGAAAGTTTATAGGTACTTCTATTGAAGTTAGTGATGTTTGTGGATAGTTGATAGAAGTTAGCAATACGAACAGTACCTAAGGCATTGTTAGTAGAACCAGCACTATATAAAGAGCCACCGATCATATAACCAGTGTTATTATCCGCTGGAGTATAATCGTCTTTAGCGTTGAGTGGGAAATAGGTTACATCTTGTCCGCTGTAATCAATGTGGCCATCTCTTAAAGTATATTCAGGGCCCCACTTTGTAATGGTGCTATCCAAAATATTATCGTTAGTATTAAAGCTCACTGTATGAGCAGTAATAGTAAATGTATTTGCGGTACTAGTGCTGCTTGTTCTTCTCCAGCCGTTATCAGCGTTAGCGCTGTATAAGTATACATAATAGCTACCACCAGACATTTGGAGTCTACCAGAACCACTGATGTTGTTACCATTACCTAAACGATAGAAACTAGAACTACTACTCTTCGAGTTATTAGCGATAACAGCGTTTGTGCTATCGATATACATTAAATAACGAGAGGCACCAGATCTCATGTAATAGTACGCTCTATAAGTGCTATCGTAATACCATTTGATTTGTTGGCTACTGTCAGTAGTCGCTCTTAAATAATATGGATTGGTTGTTTCTGTGCCACCAGGCATAAAATAATAGGTTCTGTTATTGGCTGTTGTATAAATATCGTAATATGTCTCGGATGTTTGAGAGAAGTCTCTAACAATCCAGCCATCATCATACATTAGGTGCCAGTTACCGCTTCTAATGGTTAAAATGCCATTGCTTGTGCTGACAGTCCAGTTAATTGCGCTATTAGATGAGCTGGTCAATTCTAAGACGTTATTAACCATGGTGAGATATTGAGTAGCACCACCAAATTGTTCTGTGGAAGAAATCTTACCTGTTGAACCAACAGGAATGTTCCAGAATGTACATGTTTCTTCACTTGTCGCATTAGTGAACAACGCGGTGTTATTATCATTAACACGAACACTTAAGTAATTAGTGCCATCGGTAATTGGTCGGAGATTATCATGCCTTTGTTGATTGACATTTTGTACAAAGTGACCACCAGAAAGATAGTGAATGTCGTCTCTATCGTCATCAAATTGATAAGCACCCATTTTATTGTTATATGTGCCTTTATTATTGTTTTCGTTATATTCGTAAACGACTGTTTGTGAGGTGTTTGTGTTTTCTGTGTTGTGATACACATTGTCACGATAGTTATTTGTCACTTCAGTGACATATGAATTATTTTGAACGGTATAGTTATTCTTAATCGCCAATAATCTATCAAACAAGTCGTCAATCGCAATAGAACCGCCCCAGTTAGCGCCTTGGCCTTCGTTATCTTCACTATCGTAATAAGCGGAGATATCTTGGCTATAGGAACCACTTCTGGATGTTTTAGTGCTATAGCCCACTAAGCCATAGTCAGAAACGTTATCGGTGATTGAATCAATAGCGGCAGTTGTGCTTTGACCGTCTACGTCAATTGTGGCTTCCCCGTCAATCTTCACACCACTTAATGTACCATCGACATAGCCTGCAGCTAAGCCAATGAGAGTGTTATCTGTTTTACTTCTAACAGTGATGTTATTTAAAGTAACGTCAGTAACACTGACGATTGAAGAAGTATATGTTAAATCATCGATAACTGGAGATTGACCAACAACACCAAAGAAACCAACGATTTCTGGTTGTTCGGTTGATTGTAAATTTGTGGAGGTTGGCTTTGTCATACCAAAGTCACTATTTGTTTGTAATGGGTCATCGTTAGAAACCACTAAGTTGGAGACAACTTTGTTGTTGCCATCAAAATGACCTAAGAATGGATATTCATCAGTGCCAATAGGAGGCAAGGTGATACCACTCATATCGATATCGTTTTTAAGTTTGAAATATTTTTGTTGGATGTTTGGCTTGTTATACATGCCCATATATTGAAGCCACGCTAAGTTATAGAGGTGGTTTCTGTTTGAGATGATATATGGGTCATCAATTGAGTCACCTGAGCCACTTTCATAATATGAGGTTTCACTACCTGCACCAACATTAATCTTGCCTGAACCTGTACCAAATTCAAGAGTTGGAACATAGGCAAACCAAGCAAAAGTTGATGTAGCGAACGCTACAGCGGTTAACATTGTGATTGCGCCTAATATTAAAACTTTACCTTTCTGTTTCATATTAGATCTCCAATGTCCAATCGCAGATGAAGCTAATAACGTTGTTATTATTAACAGCGATTAAATCAACACCAACGTTGTTGGTAAGTAATACTTCTCTAGCTTCTGGATAGTAGTCCATAATCACCGCGACATATCTAATTGTGGTGTCACCACTACCAGTATATAAAGCAATGTTACTGGAATAACTTGAGAAAGCGTGGTTAGCGATTGTCACAAATGAACTACTTTGAGTTAGTGATGAAACCGCCACGTTATCAAATGGAAAAGACTCACTTGTGTAAGCCGCACTTTTGAAACTAACTGTTGTGGAGAATGGGAAAGCACTGATGTTTTCTTCAGTGATTGTACTGACATAGTTCTCATTATCCCCTTTAGCGGTGATAGTAACATCTGATGCTTTAACACCACTATTTAAACCAAAGAGTAATAACAATGGTTGTGATTTATTTAAGTCTGAATAGTTATCCATTGCCACATAGGCATCAGAAATACCTGTTTGGCTAATAGTAACAGCAGGTTCAGAGAAGAAGACTAAATTAGTATCTGTACTAGCAGATGAGTTACAGCGATGGATGGTAAGCATAGAGAGTAATTGACCTTCGTTATTAACGCGGATATTCATCCCTTCCGCATTAACATTGGTGTTCATAGCAAACCAAGCATAAGTGGCCGCGAAAGAGTTAGCCAAGGCAAAAATCGCTATCACTGTAGCGACACCAATTCTTAAGTTTTTGTTACCTTTTTTACTCTTCATCTTTCTTCGCTAAAAAACCAGTTGTCTTCACGGCAACTGGCTATCTTCTTTAGACCCTATAGTTTTGCGTCACTACATTTCTGTAGTTTTGCTTTTTTCGAGGTTTTATAATACATAGTATTTTGTATTATTGCAAGAATTTTATTCATGCCTATTTTAGAGGCGTTTTTTAATTAAGCTTTGTATAAACCGTGTAAGTTACAATATTCGTAGACCGCGACTACCTTTTCACCTGGTAATAAAGCAAATTGTGCTTTTGGTTCTTGACCTGGTTGGAGGACTTTTCTTTGATTGCCGAGATTAGTTTGCAAGGCAATCCATTGAATATAATGGGCTTCTAACATTGGGTGATCTACTTCACCGACTTTAACGTTAACGATGTTATCCACTACTTCGTAGACTGGAACGTGTTTTTCATGAGCACCATCTTGTGTATTGACTGGGATTTCTTCCATCGCTTCACCACAACATTTTGTGGGGCAACTTGAACAATCATTGACCATAGCGACAATTTTGCCACATACTTTACATCTTAAAAATTTCATAGTTGTCTCCTTATAATATTCACTACTTAGCCTCATTATATTATTATTTGTTTTTATTTACAAATAATGAGTTTTTGATAATAAAAACGGCCACCCGTTTGGATAGCCGTTTATATAATTAATGATTTAATTATTCTGCTGGTTCTTCTTGAGGTTCTTCGTCATCTTTGACTGTAAGTCTAAGTGTTGGTGGGATTGTCGCTAAGACACCTAAACCGAAGATTAAGAAGTAGTTATCGGTTAATGGATCTCTTTCTAATTTTGCAGGCGCTACTTCAACAGCATGTAAGTCGCCAGAAATATAGAATGCTGCATAGATGAAGATTAAGACCGCTAAGATGAAGGCAGTCGCAATAAACATTTTTGCAATTCTCTTATTTCTAAATGATGTTAAGTAATAGATTAAGGACAAGACAGAAGCAACAAGCATTAATAAGCTAACTGCTAATAAAGCCACGTCTTGTGTATAAATCTTAGTCACCACTAAGACGAAAGAGACAATGATATTTGCCACTAATAAGATGATAGAAACAACTTTTGAAAAGACATTTTTACCAGTTGTGAGGGCTGCTAAGAATAAAACAGAACCTACTAATTCTAAAACTCCAACAGAGGCAAGATTACCTGGGTTTCTTGCTGTCGCACAGAATGAGATAGCTAAGACCGCTAAAATAACAGCGACACCAGATAAAATAATGGCGATTACTGGGAATTTTTTGTTTTCATTTTTACTCATAAGTATGAACCTACTTTCCTTTAGATTATAAACGGCTATTAATATAGACGCTAGAGAAAAGTGTTTTGCTCTTCTCACCTATTAGACGTACAAAAAATGTAAAACTGCTAAAAAATGTGTTTTTCTTGCAAATAATATAAAAATATATAAAATAGACGCATAGATTGATAGAGGCGCGGTCTTTATCAGTAATAAGCAGAGACGGTAGTCAATGAAGCTTATGAAAGGAAATACCGCCGAAACCACTAGTAGACATATTAGTGAGTTGGGGTATAGGACAACATCCTATGCACTCCTACAGCTATTGTTGTAGAGGAGCTATTGATGAAATCCTGTTCTTATACTGAGGTTGCATCGATAGAATGCAATCTTATTTTTTAGGAAAGGGGTTTCATCTATGAGAAGAAACAATTATTTAGCGTTACTTGCGCTTTTATCATCATTATCTTTATCCGCTTGTGGAGCTAATCAAGTGGATAATACTAGATTAGTTATTGGTATGGAATGTGCATACCAACCTTTTAATTGGACTGTTAATAAGTCTAATGAATTCACTTTACCAATTGATGGTACGAATGAATTTGCTGATGGTTATGATATTGCTGTCGCTAGATTCTTATCTAAAGATTTAGGTAGAGATGTCGTCATTAAAAGAATTGAATGGGATGATCTTATTCCTTCACTTAATAGCGGTTCTATTAATATGGTTTTAGCTGGTATGTCTTCCACTAGCGAAAGAAGAAAGACCATTGATTTTACTGAACCATATTTAAAGAGTGATTTAGCGTGGTTAATTAAACAAGAAAATATTCCAGAAGGTAATTCTAAAGATAATCCACTTAACTATGAGGGATTAAAAGAATTATTTAAAGGTCAATCATTAGTGTGCCAGGCTAATGTTGTTGGTGATGATATCATTGAAGATTATTTTGCTAGTGATGCATCACTTAATATTAGACATAGTTCTGCTCAACAAACATATCCATTAGCAGCTTTAGATGTTCAACGTGGTATTTCATTTGCCATGCCTGCAGAATTACCAGTTATTGAAGCAATGGCATCTTTAGAAGGCTTAGGTGTTTTATACTGTGATTATTCTTTCTTAAGTGAGGGTGATTTAGAAGGTTTAGCGGTTAATATTGGTCTTAAAAAAGGCAATACCGCTTTACTTAATGATTTAAATGCTTCTTTAAGTAGACTCTCGCAAGAAGAAAGAAGTCGCTTAATGGGTGAAGCTAGTCAAAGAAGTCAAGGTTGATCATAATGATAGACTTAGCAAAAGCTGGTGATTTATTTATTAGAAACCAAGGCCTTATCTGGGCGGGTATTATTTCCACGCTTATCTTATCGATATTTGGTACTGTCGTGGGCTTATTTCTTGGTGTGTTTATTGCCTATGGCAAAAACCTTAAGGTAAAGCCTACTTCTTCTTGGATTAAGAAAGTTGGTTTCAATATTATTAAAGGATTATGTAATATCTATTCAGTTGTCTTAAGAGGAACACCAATGATGGTTCAAGCCTTAATATTCAAATATGGCTGCGCCGCTTTAGGTCTTAACTGGGATGCGATTAGATTTCCATCTTTAATTAGTGACGTCTTTAATGGTTGGTTCTTCGCTGGTTTAATTGTTATTACCTTTAACACTGCGGCCTATATGGCGGAGATTGTCCAATCTGGACTTAACGGTGTGGATATGGGTCAAGTAGAAGGGGCAAGAAGTTTAGGCATGAAGAGTTCCACTGCTTCTTTCTTTGTGGTCTTACCACAGGCTATTAGAAATTCCTTACCAACGATTGGTAACGAATTAATTGTTAATATTAAAGACTCTTCTGTTTTAAACGTTATTGCCACGACTGAACTATATTATCGTATGAAAGTGATATCCACTGCTTCATATGCTTTCTTGGAAGGATACCTCATCTTAGCGGTTATCTACTTGCTATTAACTTTAATTGCCGCGGGTGTCCTTAAACTTATTGAAAAGAAACTAGATGGACAAAAGATCTCCCTTAATCCATTTAATAGATTTAAAAGAGGATTATTTGCATGAGCGAAGTTATTTTAGAAGTTAAAAACTTAGCAAAATTCTTTGACGCGAATAGAGTGCTTAAGGACATTAATCTCACAGTAAATAAAGGAGACGTGATAGCAATTATTGGTCCAAGTGGCTCTGGTAAATCAACATTTTTAAGATGTCTTAACTTATTAGAAGAGCCCACGAGAGGATTACTATCTTTTAAAGGTAATAATTACTTTAATATTGAGAAATGTAAGGATGATTTTGTGGACTATGATGCTTATCGTAAAACAAAAGCAAAATATAAAGATGTTTTAGTGGACGCAGAAGATAATCTCGCGATTTATCAAAATAAGATTATTGAAGGTTATGTCACAAAACAAAATAAAAGAAGAGTTAAAGAATGTAAGAAGATTTATAAAAAAGTCTTAAATGAAAAACCAAACAAAGCAGACTTTTTTGATAAAGATGCTTATGAAGCATTTATTAAAGAACATCCAATCACGGCGATTAGTGAAAAACAAAGAAATCAAATGCGTAGCCAAATGACGATGGTTTTTCAAAGTTTTAATCTCTTTAATAACATGGATGTTTTAAGAAACTGCACGATCGCTCAGACTAAAGTCTTAAAGCGTAGTTATGAAGAAAGTAAGGAAAGAGCCATCTTAGAATTAACTAAAGTTAATATGCAAGATAGAATGAACTACCGCCCTCGTGCCTTAAGCGGCGGTCAAAAACAAAGAGTCGCTATCGCTAGAGCGTTATGTATGGATCCTGAAATCATTCTTTTTGATGAACCAACTTCTGCGTTAGATCCAGAAATGGTTAATGAAGTATTAGAAGTTATGAAGAAGTTAGCCAGTGAAGGTAGAACGATGATTGTGGTTACTCATGAAATGAACTTCGCAAAGAACGTCGCTAATAAGGTGATTTTTATGGATGATGGCTATATCGTTGAAAGCGGGGATAGTAAATCCTTCTTTGCTCATCCTAAAGAAGAAAGAACTAAAGCTTTCTTAAAGAAGGCTAATATCAATTTATAGAATTAGTCTTCTTTTTCTAGTATCATAAAGCAAAGGTGAATTTTATGGATCATGAATTAAATAGACTTATTCTTTTAGAACAAGAAAGACAAAATAATGGTATTGAACTTATCGCTAGTGAAAACTACGCCAGTAAGGATGTTAGAGAAGCATGTGGCTCTATTCTTACCAATAAATATGCGGAAGGCTTCCCTGGTCATAGATATTATGGGGGCTGTGAAGTCGTTGATGAAGTTGAAAACTTAGCAATTGATAGAGCGTGTGAATTATTTGGCTGTAAATATGCTAATGTCCAACCACATAGTGGTTCACAAGCTAACGCTGCCGCTTATAGAGCCTTACTTCCAGATGGTGGTAAGATTCTTTCTTTAGTCCTTAATGATGGCGGACATTTAACTCACGGTTCTCCTGTTTCTTTCTCTTCTCATCTTTACACGTTTGTCCACTACCCATTAAAAGATGGTCATCTTGATTATGATGAAATAGAAAGAATAGCAATAGAAGAAAAGCCAGATCTCATTATGGCGGGCTATTCTTCATATCCATACACTATCGACTTTAAGAGATTTAGAGAAATCACTGATAAAGTTGATGCCTTATTTATGGTGGATATGGCCCATATTGCTGGATTAGTGGCTACTGGCTTACATCCTTCACCAGTTCCTTATGCGGATGTTGTGACATCCACTACTCATAAAACATTAAGAGGCCCTAGAGGCGGTCTTATTCTCACAAACAGTGAAGAGATGATTAAAAAGATTAACTCTGCGATCTTCCCATATTATCAAGGTGGACCATTAGAACATATCATTGGTGGTAAAGCCACTTGCTTTAAAGAAGCCTTAACACCTGAATTTAAAGATTATATTAAACAAGTATTAGTAAACACTAAGGCGTGCGCTGATAAGTTAGCCCAATTAGGGGCTATTGTCTCTGGTACTGATAACCACTTATTCTTAGTTAATGTTTTAGATACCTACGGTATTACTGGTAAAGACGCTCAATTAACGTTAGAATCCATCGGTATTACCACCAATAAGAATATGATTCCTAATGATACATTAACTCCTGGTAAAACCAGTGGTTTACGTATTGGCTTTGCCGCGGTCACCACTAGAGGATGCACTAAAGCACAAGCGGAAGAAGTCGCTATTATTATTCATAAATATTTGAGTAAAGAAATAGATGATAAAAAGGCTAGAGAACTAGTCTCTAACCTTGTTAGTAACTGGAAACAAAT
>CAMIVH010000033.1 GCA_946401755.1 uncultured Caryophanales bacterium
ACTACAACTTTGTAAGCGCGGAAAATATCATGGTTCATGACACGATATTTTTTAGTAAGAAAAACATCCCAGTTAATTATTGCGCCGATAATCACCGCGACAATTGGTATTAATGAGTATGCCATACTATATCTAATTCAATGATAGCGCTCCATAATACGCATATCAACTGCACATATGTATGTCTTATACCTAGCCAGGCGCTAGAGAAGACAATTTTGTTAGAATGTATCTTACTAGTTGATAATTACTAAAAACAATTACTTTTTTAAGTCATTAACCGCTTTAATGACCATCTCTTTAATTTCATCAGGATCTTCTGAATCGATTAAGAGCATTGGTTTAGCAGTAGGATAAGGGATTTGTTCTTTTAAATCATATTCTTTTAATGATGGGACATTCTTAATAAGGAAGCGATTATCATAGACACCGCCAAAAAGAATGCCATCTTTATAGAGCATGAATTCCCCCATCATCTTCTTATATGTAATACCTCTAGTCTCTCTTAAGAGTTCGAGGATAAATTCCAAGTATTCGTTATTACTCGCCATATTATCTAATCCTTATTAATGAGGCATCAACCTTTGTGTTTTTTACTAAATGTAATATTTTCATACAAAACATTATAAAGAAAAAGGATTGCCGTTTGTATCAACAATCCTGTTTTTTCTTTTAATGGCTTAAACTTCCTATTTTGATACAATTGTACCCCTCAATGATGTTTTTGGACCCTTTGTGTCATTTTTTGAACCCTATTTTTATATGGATTTTGAATATCCGTTCTATACTTTATAAGAAGTTATCAACAAAGGATATGTTGCCTAATCAGAATAGTTAGGATTAACAATTTCTCCAATGACAAGTGGTACTTTGTCAAAAATAGTGTTGCCACCTACTTTGACATATTTTTCGACTTCAAAAACATATGGATGATCTAATGTTAATTCAAATTCCTCATATTCAGGATACCAAGGCATTGCAGTGGCTTCCATTCCTGAGATAGTAACAGAACATGAATAAAAGCCATCATAATTAAATTTCATTACTGAGAACTGTTTTAAATAAGCTAGAAACATGCCAAAGCCATTATTTGCTTTAGCAATGCGTTCACCAGCGCCTCCTTTTGTGATAATCGGTAAAATGTCAGATAAATCGCCATAATCTAATTCAGCGACATTATCAAGAGAAAAATATGGGGCGTTAATTGTGACTTTATGGTAGAAGGTATCTTGAAGTTGATTATCTTGGTCATAATAGCTAGATTGCTTTAGATGATAATTGTTATTTAATACATCATTGAGAATCGAACTAGGAAGAGCGTTTTTATCGTTTGGTAAGAAATAATTGATTGATAGATTCCCGCCTATGCTCATTCTCGAACCATAAAAATTATCGTTTTCATAAACTGAACTTGTATCATTTATTTGTGTGAGATAATCTACTTTACTAGTATTGTTTCCATAGGTGTAGTCCATTTTATGGTTTCCGCTTTTGTATTGTTCCGAATATATTTGCTTCGCTTCTTCAGGGAAATAATCCAAGCAATAATAAGTCGACATTACGTTTATAGCGGAAGGATTTTCATCATCGAGTTTGATATCTGGGACAGGCATATCTTTTAAACCATTTTCCTTTAAATATTGATTGGCGGTATTGCTAGTCAAAGCCTCGTAATATAAAGAAGCATCAAACACCTCTTCTAAATCTTTATATAGTTGTTTGTCTTTTTCTTTGATTAAAGAAACTTTTTCTGGATTAAACCATACCGAATTAAGGTTATAGCCACCGACAAGTTTATTGTCTTTATTTTTAAATAATGTGCCCATAGTTGAAACAATTTCTTTAACAGATGTTCTTAACTCATCCATATCTTTTAATTCTAGATATGACAAGACATCATTTCTTGCTTCATCGTTGGATATCGCTCCGGTAATGGCTAAACATATATATGCATCTGGAATGGAAATACCCAAACTCTCTTCTTTTTCCTTGTTGTTTGCTGCCATCATTAATGAAGTAAACTTTTTAGCAAAAGAAGTATATGAATCATATGTTGTGCTTGAGATGTTGTTATTTCTCACTTCAGAGATTTTTGCCAACTTAGGCGTAGTCAATCTATGGCTTTGAAGGCTTGAAATATTGGCTTGTGAAAGAGGAAGAATAACGCCTAACGCTATAGAAGTAGCTAAAATAACACTACCAGCAGGGATAGATATTTTTGCCCAAAGAGGAAAATGATGTTTTTTCTCATAAGGGTTTTTGACTATTTGATCTAAATTGTCATCAATTTGTTGAATCCTTTTTTTCATTCTTTTTTCAATACTCATAGTAGTTCCTTTCTTAGTTTATCCATCGCTCCGCTATAAATCCTTCTCGCAGAAGATTCTGGAACGCCAGTCTCTTCCACTATTTCATTCCAAGAATAGGAATAAATAACACGAAGATAAACTATGATTGTTTCTTTGTTAGATAAGAGAGGTTCAATCATATTAAGAATGGGATTAATTCTATCTTCTTCTCCGTATATGTCATCAATCACATCGGAAGAAGGAATATCCCTATTCTTTTTTAGAAAATTAATGGCGTGGTTTTTGGCAACAGTGCATAGAAACGTTTTAATTTTGTCCGGATCTTTTAATTCCTCTCTATGTTCGACTGCTTTAAGGAATGATTCGCTCAAAATATCATCACAATCGTCTTGATTATTAACATAAGTTGCAATAACAAAATACATTAGATTTTTATATTCTAAATATACTTTTTCTATAGCTTCTTGTTTGCCGTCAATGAAGCCAATTGCTGTATGTTTTGAGATTGCCATTAACTTCCTCTCACCTATTAAGACATTTAAAGAACGAAAAACCGCTCAAATATTTTAAAAAAGTATAGCACAAAAAAGCCAATCCTTTGCAGAATTGGCATTTCTTGAAATGTTTGGCGGAGTAGGAGAGACTCGAACTCTCGCACCAGTTACCCGATCTACTTCCTTAGCAGGGAAGCCCCTTCACCAACTTGGGTACTACTCCAGAGCGAACGCTCCTTATATTAACATAAAGAGCGAACGAAATTAAATAATAATTTTGAAAAATTAATATGCTTTAGCGAACAAGACAACCTTTTTGGCTTTCTTACCACAGATTGGACATGTTTCCGCGAACGCCATTTGATTAAATGGAATGCAACGCGCTGTCGCTGTTGTGAGTTCTTTAATCTTGTCTTCACAAGCTTGGTCGCCACACCACATCATCTTAGCGTAGCCACCTTTTTCCATGGCTTTGTTGAATTCATCCATGTTGGTGACTTCTGTGACGTGGTCAAGTAAGTAGTTATAAGCTTTTTCATACATTTCTTGATGGACTTGTTTGAATAATTGAAGGACGGTTTCCACCATTTCTTCTTTTTTAACGGTAATCTTACGACCATCATGACGGACGGCGATTGTAACGACACCCGCTTCGATGTCTCTTGGACCGATTTCGATACGGAGTGGGACACCTTTCATTTCATATTCAGAGAACTTCCAGCCTGGTGTCTTATCTGATTCATCACATTTAACACGCACGCCAGCGTCTTTTAATAATTTTTCTAATTCTCTAGCGGCTGGGATAACGCCTGGTTTTTGTTGGGCAACAGGAATAACCACCGCTTGGATTGGAGCGACATATGGTGGTAAAACTAAGCCATTGTCATCACCGTGAACCATGATAATCGCGCCTAATAATCTTGTACTAACACCCCATGATGTTTGATGTGGATTGTAGAGCTTACCATCTCTACCTTGGAATTTGATTCCAAAGGCTTCAGCAAAGCCTGTACCGAAATAGTGAGTTGTACCACTTTGTAAGGCTTTACCATCTGGCATTAAAGCTTCGATAGAATAGGTTTCCATCGCACCAGCGAATTTTTCTTTATCGGTCTTTCTACCTTTAGTGAAAGGAACCGCTAAGATGTCACGACCTAAGTCATCATAGATTTCTAACATCTTTAATGTTTCAGTTCTGGCTTCTTCTTCGGTTTCGTGCATGGTATGACCTTCTTGCCATAAAAATTCCGCACCTCTTAAGAATGGACGGGTGGTCTTTTCCCATCTCACAACTGAACACCATTGGTTATAGAGTTTTGGTAAATCTCTATAAGAAGAGATGATTTTAGCGTAATGTTCACAGAATAATGTTTCACTAGTTGGTCTAATGATTAATGGGTCATCAATCTTTTGACCACCACCGATATCGGCGATTAAACATTCTGGAGCGAAACCTTCAACGTGATCCTTTTCTTTTTGTAATAAAGAAGTTGGAATAACAGTTGGCATATAGACATTTTGGTGTCCGGTTTCTTTAAATCTTTTATTTAAATAGTTTTGTATTTCTTCCCAAATAGCGTAACCATAGGGACGATAAATAATGAATCCTTTAACGGATGAATAATCCATTAATTCCGCTTTACGGCATACATCTGTATACCATTGGGCAAAATCGTCTTCTTGACGAGTAATTGCATCATTTTTAATTTGGCCTTGTGCCATGTTGTTTATCCTCCTCGACGACGGGTATTGTCCATCGTCATCAATTTTTCAATCTTCTTTCTATCTAATGGTAGGAGCATATCGTTACTAGAAGAGATTGTTTCAGAAGAAACGATGCTCACACCTGATTTGATAATCAGTTCTATTGCTTGCCAACCTTCTAAATCGGTGGCGATAATAGGTCGATGGTATTTGAGTAAGGATTCAATGAGAGAGTGAATTGATAATCGTACACGATTATTCTTTTTAATTTCACCAATCATCATCGAGCCAGCAACGAAGTAATCGAAGTTGTAATAGACACTTGGGTCTAATAACAAGTTCTTATCTTTCATTAACATCGCTAATTCGTAGTGACCACTTCTAAGTTTCTTAAGTGAATCGTTAAGTAACTCTAAGTTAGAAGCGTTTTCATTGATTTCTTGCTCATTAAACACGAGAACGAGATGAATGAGTTTAGATTGTGGGATTTGCGACAATATCTCATACATGTGGTCGATATCTTGTAAAGATACGAGCATGAACAATCTTAAATCATCTTCTTGCTTTTCACTAGCAAACTTTGGAATAACGTAGCGAGAGATCATCGCAAAGAAGTCTTTGCTCTTACCAACTTTAGCAGCGTATTTACTCATTTCTGCGAAAGAGGCAAATGGAGAATCATAAGCTTTAACGTATTCAAAGTAACCAATGGTTTTGCATTTATTAACATCAAAGATTGGTCTAAATAAATAACGTAAGGAGTTTGGTCTCATGAGGTTTTCAACCTCTTCTCTATAGCGGTCAATCTCAATAAGAGGTGCCGCTTGCTTTTGATAAAGCAATATTTCTTGACCGTGATGTTGTGCGGACATACAAGCTTCTTGCGCTTTGACCACCATTGAATCGAAGTCTTGATAGTATTGAGCGTTTTCCACAACACCAATAGAGAAGTTAATAGATTCAGCAAAGCCATTAACACCAATACACTTCTTAATGTTGTGGGCCATAGATGTCGCTAGGACCATAGCTTCATCACGAGAGGCGATTCTTAAATCGAATAACAATAATTCGTTTTCACCACCATCGATGATTTGTCTAGAGACACGTGGATTACTGGCATATGGATAGATGGCATTTTTCAATGTCATAATCATATAGCGTTCAATCTTATCATTAGATAAGAATTTTTGTCTAATGTAATAGAAACGAATAGCAAAAGTGAAACCCTTTAAGCTCTTTTCCTTAAGAATTAAGGATTCCATTGTGCTTCTTTTAACCACACCAGTGAAGAGAGCTTTTTTCTTCTTTTTGTTGGTGGAGTTATTTGGTGTGATGTATTTAAGGATGAAGGATTCTAAGTGGATGATACCTTCGTTTGGATCGTATTTGAGTAACTTAAGCAATGAGAAATATGTGCTACGGCCATGGTTAAGAAGAACGTCTGCTTCAACATATTTATCAGCGTTTTTATAATCGGTGCAAATATCAAATATCCAGGATTTAACTTTATCGATGTCGTTAATATGGAAGTGAGAATAGAAAGTGTTAATGTCGATTCTTCTCTTGTTTCGTAAGTCCGAACGATTGAAATAAACAACAGAGTTGTTCTTCGGATCAATGATATAAATTCTGAGAGTTGTTGACTCCGCTTGGATACGGTTATCATAGCCCTTATCACGCTTAGCAAAGACGAAGAATGTGACTAATAAAAACACAGTAAAAAATAGCAATACCATCATTACGATGAATAAGGATTTGAACTGGATGTTGTTAAAATTGAACCATTCCATACCTGTCTATTATACTTTGCTTGAATGAATTTGACTAGATGTCCAAATTCAATTAAATAAAGTTTCAATTGGCCTAACTTTTGGTATAATTACACTTACGGAGGAATACCCAAGCGGTTGAAGGGGGCAGTTTCGAAAACTGCTAGGAGGTGCAAGCCTCGCATGGGTTCGAATCCCATTCCCTCCGCCAAAAACGAAAAAAACCTAGCGACTCGGCTAGGTAATTTTTTATCTTAAATAGGTTAATTATTCAATAGGTTTGATATAGAAGTTTCCGTATACTTGCTTGAGGGAAGTAACGGCGATAAATGCATGCTCATCAACCTTCTTAGCAACATTCACTACTTTCTTCACTTCATTAGGAGAAACTACCATCCAGATAATGGTCTTAGCTTGACCGGAATAAGCACCTTTTCCATCAGTAAGGGTAGCGGAATGTGGGAAGTTTGCGATAATAATCTCCGCCATATGATCCTTGCTAGTAATGATTTGAATCTGCATCTTTTTATTTCTTAAATTAATGGCGTCAATAATGAAGCCAACAATCATTAAATAGATGATGGAGAATAATATAGAATATAAGGAATAAATAAGGTTATGTGTTTGAATGCCTTTGAGTAAAGCGTAGGTTGAAACGATAAAGGCATTAATAATGACACCATATTTACCGATTTGAGTGGATCTTCTAGTGGCAATATAACAAGAGATAATATCAATACCACCACAGGAAATATCACCAACGAACGCAAGCGCACTAGCTAAGCCTGTGCATATCGCTGCGAAAATAACACGCACAAGTATTGTGTTTAAAGGTTGACTAATAAAATCAGTCGCATCACCACTGAAAGCAAAGCTCGCAACTGCTTCACCAACGTGAGCTTGTGAGAATAAATAGATAAATATAGATGAAAGGGCAACGTTAATCGCCGTAAAGATAGAGAAACGTTTACCAAGTTTTAAGAAACTAAAGATTAATAATGGGATGTTTAATAAAGTATAGCCAATCGCTTGCACCACGTTCGCCCCTACTGGCTTGCCTGTAATAAATTCAATACATAAGGCGATAACTTGAGAAACACCAGATACACCACCAGTAGCAAGAATAAAGCCACCTTCAATAGATGGGGATGTAAAGCAAGAGAAACCAAAGGCAAATATTAAAGCCGCTAATGCAGCAATAAAAAAGCCCGCTAGATACTCTAAAACGGTCTTGAAGATATAGTGATCGAACAAGAAGTTTTCGATTTGTTTTTTAATGCGTGTGGTCTTGGTTTTAATCATCGCGAGAATATTTTATACCTTGTTTTGGAAAAAACAACAAAATATGATTGTTAACTCTCTTATTTCTAGTATAATGGAAAACGTTGCGCACCCCAAGTGGGCATTGATCAAAACACAATTGATAAACAATTGTTATTGAAATTGAAAATATTGAGTGATAAGATTATCACGCTATATGTAAATATAGGAGGCTTATAACATGGTAGTATTAAGAGCAATCGGTGGATTTTTCGCGAGAATCGGCCGTTGGATTAAAGAAACAGCATGGATCCAACCATTATTAATCGTTGGTGCCATCTTCGCAGTCATCTTCTCTATTCCACATATTATTAAAGGTGTGAGTAGCTGGTTCGATGAAAGTGATAGCGCAAACAAATTCCTTACAAGATATCGTTTAGACTTAAAGGATGCTAACGTTGTCCCAGATGGTAAATATGTTGGTAAATCCAAAGTCGATGAATTCCTCACCTACGTTGAAGAAGGTCAAACAGACAAAATTAAATCAACATATGGCGAAAGATTCTTTGTTGCCTTTGTTAAAGATGATAGCAGCAGTAAAGATTTATATGGCGGTTTAAAAACCTTCAAAGATAAATGGGCTGCTAAGGACCAAGAATTCGTTGGTATTGATAAGAATTTATTAAAAGGCGATTTCAGACTCCACACCATCTATGTTGACTCCACAACTGATGTCAATGGCGAAACAATCAACTTATTTGACGAAGTTTGGACAAACCACTACACATTGTTCGAAACAATGGCGACAAGTAACTACTTAGAAACAACTTACTATGCTATGAACCATAGTTACAAAGTTTCTGATTACGAAAAAGCATTTACTTCCACAAGCTTAGATGCTTGCCCAATGAGCACACCACTCGTCATGTACTTTGACTTCAGTGCTGATAATCCATTAAAGGATAATCAAAAGGTTGCAGGCTTAAGTGATGTCATCTTCACAGTTGAAGGTTCATCCGATCTCGAAAGAGCTCGTACACTTAAGAACTGTTGGGCACATACCGAAAAGTTCGGTAAACTCATGAAGAACTAACCGCTTATGCGGTTTTTCTTTTATACTAAATATATGAAAGAATTATTTGTTAAACATCCATTAAGTGATATGTGTGTGGCTTTAACCACCACGACTGCTTTAGGTAACCTTGCTTATCAAGTAGACGAAGGAAATAACGTTAAAGAACATCGTAACCTTTTAGCGGAGCTTCTTTTCATTCTTCCTAATAGATTTACTTATGTTCATCAATCGCATAGCGATAAGGTCATGAAAGTGACTGTCAATGATTTAGGTAAGGGTAAAGACAGTTTTGAAGATGGTATGGAATGTGATGCCTTATATACATATGAAAGAAAT
>CAMIVH010000034.1 GCA_946401755.1 uncultured Caryophanales bacterium
AAAACGGCTCTTTTTTCGTACTTCTTTAATTAAATCATATGTTATGCTTGAAATATTCACGCGTACCAGTGCATAATACGATTAGCAAGAATACATCTTGATAATGAAAAGGAACTAAAGCGTCGGTATTAGTTTCTTGAGAAAGGAATTTTTTATGAAATTTAAAAAATGTTTAGGCGCTCTTGCCATTTTATTAGCGCTTACTACTGTTGCCTGTAATGGTGGTGGTAACTCATCTGCCGCTCCAAACAATGGTTCAAAATCAAACAGCCAACAATCAACATCTGTTCTTCCATCTATTAATGTCACAGCCGCTGATAACAAGAAAACTTTAGAAGTTGATGAAACAGTGAAATTAACCGCTAGTGTCGAAGGTGTTACATGGGAATCCTCCGCTCCAGCAGTTGCCACAGTCGATGGTGAAGGTTTAGTCACAGCCGTTGCTGCTGGTACAGCCAAAATTACTGCTAAGAAAGATGGCTATAAAGAAGGTTCAATCTCCATTACAGTTAATAAACCAGCAAATCCATTATGGACTCCATTACCACGTACCTACACCGATGGTGAACCAGCTCAAAACTCCGCTGGCAAAGAATACATCCCATTAAACGATGCTACTGCCAACAAAGTTGGTGTTAAGATTGCCATCAAAAATTACGAAGTCGCTGAAGGCGCTACTGCTACATCAAGCTTGTCTTCCGATGGTAAAATCGGTCCAGTTAATGATCATGAAGCCGCTCTTGCTTGGAAAATCAAAGCTCCAAAAGCCGGTAACTATCAATTAGTTATGGTTGGTAAATGTAAAGCAGACGCTGCTGAATACACATTGGCTGAAAGAGCCTTTGGCGTTAAACTCAATGGTGCTGAAGTTAATGTCGATGCCGAAGAAAGAATCGCTGTTACAACAGAAGCCGCTCCATTCGTCGCCGCTCCAACAATCGCTTTAAGCGGTCCAGAAACTGAAGATGTCATTGCTATTACATGTACAGACTACCGTATCCAATTCGATACATCTTCATTCTTGCTCTTCCAAGAAATCTAATCTTGAAGATTAAAGTGAATATTAACCATCGGGTCAAACCGGTGGTTTTTATTATATTGTGAATATATGACACACCAGGACTAGTGTGTAGTTTTTTATATTTTTTATTGCGCGTATTTTATTCCTTATATATTATATATGAGCGTGTGCAAATCACACCCAGACCAATTTCGGTCGTTTTTAATGGGAAAGTACCGATACACCAGGTACTGTGGTGCGCACATTATGAAACAGTTATTGAAAGGAGCAATTATGCCAACAATTAACCAATTAGTGCGTCAAGGCAGACAAAATAAGACATTCAAGTCTAAAGCCCCTGCCCTTGGTCAAAGATGGAATTCTTTGAAGAAAAAAGAAACAGCACAACCTGCAGCGCAAAAACGTGGCGTTTGCACCCGTGTTGGTACAATGACACCAAAGAAACCTAACTCAGCTTTAAGAAAATACGCTCGTGTTAGATTAAGTAATGGTTACGAAGTCACTGCTTATATCGGTGGTGAAGGTCATAACTTACAAGAACACAGTACCGTCATTATTAGAGGCGGCCGTGTTAAAGACCTCCCAGGTGTGCGTTATCACATCGTTAGAGGTACATTAGACTGCGCTGGTATCGAAGCTCGCCGTCAAGGCCGTAGCTTATACGGTACTAAGAAGCCAAAGAGTGAAGAATAGGAGGTAGTAAAACTATGCGTAAAGGAAATGCAACCAAACGTGATGTCTTACCAGATCCAATTTACAACTCAAAGTTAGTCACACGTTTAATCAACAAAATTATGCTCGATGGTAAGAAAGGCACCGCTCAAAACATTCTCTACAGTGCTTTTAAGAAAATCGAGGAAAAAACTGGCAAACCAGCTATGGACGTCTTCGCGACAGCCATCAACAACATTATGCCAGAAGTCGAACTTAAGATGAGAAGAGTCGGTGGTGCGAACTTCCCAGTTCCAACCGAAGTCTCCCCAGAAAGAAAAGTTACATTAGGTTTAAGATGGTTAGTTAACTATTCACGTTTAAGAAATGAAAAGACCATGCAAGACCGCTTAGCTAACGAAATCATCGACGCCGCGAATGGTACCGGTGCGTCAGTTAAGAAAAGAGAAGACACCCACAAAATGGCAGAAGCTAATAAAGCTTACTCACATTATCGTTGGTAATCAGTTAGGAGTATTAGAATATGGCACGCGAATATGATCTAGCACATACACGCAATATCGGTATCATGGCTCACATCGATGCTGGTAAAACCACAACAACCGAACGTATTCTCTACTTCACTGGTAAAATCCACAAAATTGGCGAAACCCACGAAGGTTCCGCAACAATGGACTGGATGGAACAAGAACAAGAAAGAGGTATTACCATTACATCTGCGGCTACAACTGCAACATGGAAAGGTAATCGTATCAACATTATCGACACTCCTGGACACGTCGACTTCACAGTTGAAGTTGAAAGATCCTTACGTGTCTTAGACGGTGCTATCACAGTCTTAGATGGTAAGAATGGTGTCGAACCACAAACTGAAACAGTTTGGAGACAAGGTTCCAAATATGGTGTCCCACGTATCGTCTTCGTTAACAAACTCGACGCTATCGGTGCGGACTACGAAATGTCTGTTCGTTCCTTAAGAGAACGTTTAGGCGCTAATGCGGAAGCTGTCCAATACCCAATCGGCATTGAATCCTCCTTAAAGGGCTGGATTGATGTCATCACACAAAAAGCATATATTTATGCTTCTGATGTGAACGAAGAACCACATGAAGTCCCAGTTCCAGAAGAATATCAAGAAAAACTTTTAGAACTCAGACAAAAATTATTCGAAGCTTTATCTAACTTTGATGAAGACATCCTCATGATGGTCTTAGAAGGTCAAGAACCAGACGAAGAAACAACAAAAGCTGTTATTCGTAAAGCAGTTTTAACTGGTGAATTCCACCCAGTCTTCTGTGGTTCCGCCTACAAAAACAAAAACGTTCAACCTTTATTAGATGGTGTTATTGATTACTTACCATCCCCATTAGATATCGCTCACGCGAAAGGTACAGATGATCGTGGCAATGAAGTCACATGTGAACCAGACGACAATGCTCCTCTTGCTTGCTTAGCCTTCAAGATTGCTACTGACCCATTCATTGGCCGTTTAGCCTATGTCCGTGTCTATAGTGGTACATTAAAATCAGGTAGCTATGTCTACAACTCCACCAAAGGTGTGAAAGAAAGAATTGGCCGTGTCGTCTTAATGCACAGTAATCACCGTCAAGAAGTTCCAGAACTTCACGCTGGTGACATCGGTGCGGTCGTTGGTTTAAAGAGCACAATCACTGGTGACACACTCTGTGATGTCGGCAATACCATCGTCTTAGAGAAGATGGAATTCCCAGCTCCAGTTATTGAAGAAGCTGTTGAACCAAAAACAAAGGCTGACCAAGAAAAGATGAACATCGCCTTACAAAAACTCGCCGAAGAAGATCCAACCTTCCGTGTGAGAACAAATGCTGAAACAGGCCAAACCTTAATCGCTGGTGTCGGTGAATTACACTTAGACATCATCGTCGATAGAATGAAGAGAGAATTCGGCGTTCAAGTTAACGTTGGTGCTCCTCAAGTTGAATATCGTGAAACAATTAAAGGCACAGGCGAATGTGAAGGTAAATACGTCCGTCAAAGTGGTGGTCGTGGTCAATACGGTCACGTCTGGATCCGTTTCGAACCAAACGAAGGCAAAGGCTTTGAATTCGTCGATGCCATCGTTGGCGGTACTGTTCCAAAGGAATACATCAAACCAACTGAAGACGGTTTAAGAGATGCCCTCAATAGAGGTATGCTCGCAGGCTTCCCAGTAATCGATATCAAAGCTACTCTCTTTGATGGTAGTTACCACGATGTCGATTCTTCTGAAGCCGCTTACAAGATTGCTGCTTCTATGGCCTTAAAAGAAGCTGCTAAAAAATGTCAACCAGTTATCTTAGAACCAATCATGAAGATTGAAGTTACTGTCCCAGAACAATACTATGGTGATGTCTTAGGTGATATCTCCCGTAGAAGAGGACAAATGACTGGTGAAAGTCAAAGAGCTAACGCTAAGATTATCGAAGCGGAAGTACCATTGAGCGAAATGTTTGGTTACGTCACCGACTTACGTAGTATGACTCAAGGTAGAGGTAACTACGTCATGCAATTCGATCACTACGGTGAAACACCAAGATACGTTCAAGAAGAAATTTTGAAAAAAGCGGGAAATATCGCTCGCTAAAAAATAATGTGTAATATCAAATGATATTGCACGAAACAAATTAATGCTATATTATGATTTCGTTGCAAACTTGTTATTAACGAAAGAAAGGAGATTTCAATTTTATGGCAAAACAACATTTTGACAGAAGTAAACAACACGTCAATATTGGTACCATCGGTCACGTTGACCACGGCAAAACAACATTAACAGCCGCTATTACATCTGTCTTAGCAAAACAAGGTGGCGCAGTCAAAACTGACTATGCTCAAATCGACTCCGCTCCTGAAGAAAAAGCTCGTGGTATTACAATCAACACCGCTCACATCGAATATCAAACAGCGACAAGACACTATGCCCACGTCGACTGCCCAGGACACGCTGACTACGTCAAGAACATGATTACTGGTGCTGCCCAAATGGATGGTGCTATCCTCGTCGTCGCCGGTACTGATGGTGTTATGCCACAAACTCGTGAACACATCTTATTAGCCCGCCAAGTCGGTGTCCCATACATCGTTGTGTTCATCAATAAAACAGACTTAGTCGATGATCCAGAATTATTAGACTTAGTCGAAATGGACGTCCGTGAATTATTAAATTCCTACGGCTTCCCAGGCGATGAAGTTCCAGTTATCCGTGGTTCCGCTAGAAAAGCTCTTGATGGTGACCCAGAAGCTGAAAAAGCTATCGTCGAATTAATGGCAGCTTGCGATTCCTATATCCCAGCTCCAGCTCGTGAAAACGACAAACCATTCTTATTAGCTATCGAAGACGTCATGACAATTTCTGGTCGTGGTACCGTCGTTACAGGCCGTGTCGAAAGAGGCCAAGCTAAATTAGGTGATGCCGTCGAAATCGTCGGTATCAAACCAACACAAAACTCTGTTATTACAGGTCTTGAATCCTTCCGTAAGATTCTTGATTACGCCGAAGCCGGTGACAACGTTGGTGTCTTATTAAGAGGTATCAACCGTGACCAAGTCGAACGTGGTCAAGTCCTTGCTAAACCAGGTACAGTTACCCCACACAGCAAGTTCAAAGGTCAAGTCTACGTCTTAACAAAAGAAGAAGGTGGCCGTCATACAGCTTTCTTAAGCAACTACCGTCCACAATTCTACTTCCGTACAACCGACGTCACAGGTGTTATCACACTTCCTGCTGGTGTCGACATGGTTATGCCTGGTGATAACGTCGAATTAACAGTCGAACTCATTCACCCAATCGCCATGGAAAAAGGTACCAAATTCTCCATCCGTGAAGGTGGCAGAACCGTTGGTGCTGGTACAGTTGCTGAAATTCTCAAGTAATTTCACTAAACTAATCAATAAAACTCATCTCACTAGAGGTGAGTTTTTTTGTGCATACAAAATAATAAATAATGCTATAATGCTCTAATAGGAAAAATACTATGAAAAAAGCACTAACTTTATTAGGATCATTGTTCCTACTTACCGCTCTTACAGCGTGCCAAGCAACCCCAACATCTTTTGAGTTTAAATTAAAAGATGCAGGAATGGTTTTTGATTTCCACACCGAGCTACAGAATAAATACATCAATAACGAAGAATATATGAACACAAGCGGCATTGCCGCAGGTAGTTCATCAAAAGAACAACCAATGCCTTTATTTATTAACTGGGAAGAATCTAAATCTAATACCGGTAAAAAGCCAAAGTATTATATCGTTGATATCTACGAAGGTAATAATGAAACACCATGGTTTACTAAAAGTAATATCACTAATTTTGATCAATACGAATTCTATAACTTTAAGATAGATACTGAATATCAATATCAAGTCACTGCCTATTATAGTGATGCAGTACAATTTAAAAGCGAGAAAAAAGCCTTTAGAACAACGAATAAAGGCCCGCGTAACTTATACGTCAATAATGTCATGAACATTCGTGATTTAGGCGGGCATGGTATTAAACAAGGTTTAATCTACCGTAGTGGACGCTTTAATGAGAACGCAGATCAAGCTGGCGCATCTTTATTAGACGAACAATCTAAAGATGTTTTATTAAATGTTTTAAAGATTAAAACAGAAATCGACTTAAGAAGACCAGGAGAAAACGGCAATATCAAAGCCTCACCATTAGGTGAAACAGTCTCCTATAATCATTTACCAATGTATTATGGTGGTGAAAATGTTCTCACTTATGTTGGCGAACATAGTGCTTTCTTATACGATAACCCAGCGCGTATTAAGGAGTTCTTTGAACTTCTTAGTAATAAAGATAATTATCCTCTCGACTTCCACTGCGCGATTGGTAAGGACAGAACAGGCTGCATGGCCTATTTAATCGAAGCTTTATGTGGGATGGAAGAAGAATACCTTTACCGTGACTATTTGTTCTCCAATTTCGCTAAAATCAGCGGTATTTGTGAAACTAAGGATATCGACGATAAGTATGGCGCTACGCTTAAGGCCTATGAAGGCGATACCTTACAAGAAAAGACATACAATTACTTAAATAAAGTCATTGGTGTTGAAACTGAAAAGCTAGACGCAATTAAGGATATATTAATCGATAAATAGTAGGTTATGGCTGAAGAAGAGACAGTAACACAAGAAAATTATATTGATATTCATCCTTTGAAAAAGGGTAGAAGGATCTTAGTTTTCCTCGCTGATTTCTTTATACACTTTATTTTAACTTATCTTATTTTTAATATTGCCGCGGCGCCAATTGGTAAAATAGCCACTAATTATGAAGCCAAAAATGAAGAGCATGTGCTAACCACTCTTGATATGTATGATCATTACTACAATGCAAAAGTACTACTTCGTGATAGTAGTTTTGATCGAACAGACGTGACTGCAGGTGTCGAATATACATATCGCTGCTTCCTAAGTTATTTCGTTTTAGATAATGAAGAAAGTATTGATGGTAATGTCCCACAATATGGTCATAAAAAAGAAAATGATACAGTCTATCATTTCTATCGCGATATTAGAAATAAAGAACAGAGCTATTACGATAGTTTTGACTACTATAACAAGAAAGATAATTACTTTGAATATAAAGATGCAACAAAGGAATATAATTTAAAAATAGAGGTTAAAAACGAACTATATGCTTACTTTGATCCAAAGGACGCAATGGGTGATGTTGGTAAGCAGTATTATAAGGATATATCAAACAATCTTTTTAATCCCCTTTTAGCGGAAGTAATGAATGATATCGAAAAGAATGACTTACATTATGAGGGTGAAACTCGTTCTTTCTTAGAATGTAAGAATCGCATTAAAGAGCTTGAAACATATCACGGAAACCTAATGACCGTTTGCGCGTATATTTCACACGTTATTGTTTGGTCAGGATTATTCCTTATCTTTCCTTTAATAAATAAAAATAGAAAAACACTAGCGATGTTCTTTATGAAAATTGAAAGAGTGGACTTCTATTCTATGAATCACCCTAAAAAACGAATGGTAGTGGCCAGTGCTCTATATAGCCTATTTATTACTTTGTTAGGCATTATGTTCATCCCATCAATGCTTGTGCCTTTTAATACCTTATTTACTTTAAATTACTTATTATATGGAACAGTGTTCTCAGGCATTTTGTTATTAATTAGTCTTTTCTTTTTAATTTTTAACCAGTATAATCGTTCTCTTACCGATTACTTATCTAACTCGCTATATTTAACTAGTGAAGAGATGGATAATGTTTATCGTGCTAAAGGATATAATATTTGATCATGGAAGACCATATTAATGAAGTCGTTTCTGATGCAGAAGTAGCAACGAATAATCAAGACACAAATGTGTTGTATTATCGTCCTAAATTTACTCATCGAATTTTCGCGAATCTCGTGGATATTTTGATTTTCATTTTTGTCTTCATTTCTTGCTTCCTAGGTGTACGTGAAATTATTAGACACACGCCTAATTATCAAGCTAAGCAGCAAGAACTAACACAAATGCGTGTAGACTCTGGCTTATATGCCTATGATGATGATAACGTATTAAGAGATGTTATCTCTGTATTAAATTATGATAAAGGTCAAACCGCTAAATCGCGAATGACCCGTTCAAAGAAAGCCATTGAAACATTTGTGAGTTATGCACAAAGTGTCGCCACTAACGAGAACTATGAAGAAATAGTTAAAGACTATCGTGAATATCGCTTAGCGGAAACAATGGTCCATAACGACACCCCGATGTTTATCGTCAATGAATCAAACGAAGTAGTGGAAAACCCTGCTTTATTTGAATCAGTGGAAAGCGTTAGTTCCCAAATCTATACCGAATATTACAATAAAGCTTATAAACCATATATTGATAACCACTGTCAAGCTTATATAGTCGTAGTGGTTCCTCACTATAAAGACATTATTAACTATCAAACTAACTTATTACTTTGGG
>CAMIVH010000035.1 GCA_946401755.1 uncultured Caryophanales bacterium
ATGATAAAAAGGCTAGAGAACTAGTCTCTAACCTTGTTAGTAACTGGAAACAAATCCAAGATATTTAGTTTTTCTTATTCGCTTCTTTGATTTTTTGTTTAATGATTTCAATCACTTCGCCGAGTTCATCTTTTGTCATATACATAGCGACGACTTGACCATTAACAACATTCTTAACAGCGTAGAACTTTTTAGTTTCGAATGTTTTAGCTTTCTTATAAGGAAACTTATATTTTAATTCGCCTTTAAGACCTTCTCTGATTGTTTCGAACTTGTAATAGTTTTCAAAGCGATCTTCATAAATATTAATGCACATATCGCTTGAATTGACATTTTTACGGTTACTATGCATCGCGCTAACTAAGATGAAGAAGAAACCGATGACAATCACAATGATGATGCCTGACATAATAGAAGCAGGAACAACTGCATCAATTGGATTATTTAGATTGATTAATAAGTGAATCATGAAACAAAGAGCGATGCCCAAGATGGCAATAAAAATCATTGAACGACCAATCATGAACCAAGCAAGGAATAAAGAGACTTTAAAGCTTTTATTTTCTTTAGTGATTGGAAATGATTGTAAAGGAGCGGGTATTTCTTCCCCTTCTTTTTTGATATCCGCGATCATGCCACCTTCAGTCATGATTTTAGTTTTTTCAACGGCTTGCACAACACTTTCAGTGTTAAGCGAGACTTCAACATTACTTGGGACTTTCTTATTAAATCTCTTTTTATTAACTAGATAGATGACTAAGTCAGCGACAAAGACTGGAATTGTAAAAATCCACACGATAAGGGACACTAAACAGCCATTAAAGCAGAAATCACTAACGGGTTCACTTTCACCCTCCGCAGGGACACCATTAACAAATAAGCCAATGCAGGCGATAAAGATAAATAATCCCGCTAAAGCGATGCTGCCAACGAATAGGCTAAAGATAATAATATGAAGTGGACTTTTCCAATATGTTCTACGCATCGATTACTTTTTCTCCAATTCTGTTCCCTCATACATATAATCGTTCCAAGGGAAGTTTTTCCATGTGTTAAAGTGTAATCTATGCATCTCTTCAGTGACAAGAATTATCTTGCCTACGACATGTCTTTTTGGAACAAAATCATAGATTTGTTCATTAACCGCAAGGGCGAATTGAGTTAAGTCGTTTTCAATGATTGGGGAATAGATGACACTATATGACAAATCAAAGTGCCATGGTTCTCCGTTTTTAATACCATCGAAGTGGATACCATCATGGTCAAATCTGATCTTACCATGACCACATGAGATGGATGTTTTCTTATTATCCTTAACAGGTTTATATTTTGGTAATTCACCAATATCCACTTCTTCTTCTAAATAGAAGTCTTTATTATCTCTAATTTCATGAATGACTTGCACTCTTTCCCAGTCCACCCAATCAGTTGGGGTTTCAAAGATCTTACAAGTATCATCAAATGGATAGAAGTCATAATAATCATCCATGCAGGCACCATTACCACAGTTAGTGCATCTAATGTATTTACCAGCGGCATCCATTTCTAATTCATGACCACATCTAGGACATTTATATAACATATCTTGCATATTGGTCATAATACGACCTTTGCTCTTATATTTGATATGTTGTGTTTTATTCCATTTATAGTCATCGTGATGGAAAGCTTCGTTAATCTTATTATCAATTTCTTCAGGAGTCATTTTTAATAAGTCTTCTGGTTTGAATAATAAGGATAATGTGGCGTTTACCCTACCAATACGGTCATCGATACATACTTTATGAGAGGTGAGATAAGCACCCTCTAATTTCATAAAATAAACGGGGATGTGATAGTATTTTAAAAATCTACCAGTACCCGGAACGATTGGCTGGTTATGGCCAAAGATGGAAGATGTACCTTCTGGGGCGAAGGCGATTGTGCCACCACTTTTGATGATTTTATCCATCGCTCTAATGCTCTTTGGGTCATTAGTGAAGTTTTTCTTTGGAATGACTTGGGCTTGTTTGAATAGCCAAGTGAATTTCTTTCTAAAGAATTCTTGATAGCCCGCGAGCATATTAAATTTATGAGGGGCAATAAGATTCTTTAAGAATAAGTAGTCTCTTCTAGATTGATGGTTCCAAATAATAAAAGCGGGACCTTTATATTTGTTAATATCATCAATGACTTTATATTTAACGTGATATTTAGGGCCGAAGAATGGGGATCTGGCTAACGTCGCATATAAAAACCAAACAAAGTTTGATGGTTGTTTATATTCACGCTTAGCGAGTTGTTCGGCAATTGTTAATTTCTCTTTTGACATAAATTTCTCCACGTCCAACAAGAATAATTACTTTGTATATAAAATAAAAGACTTTTATTTGTATCTAAAAATGACTTTGTTGAGGTCTTATAGGTTTTCTGGAGATAAATCCACTTTTCTTTTCTTAGTTTTGATACCAGCGTCAGTGAGTTCTTTGATGAAGTCAGCGATATCTTTCTTATCACTTAAATAATAGTAGAAAAGGATATTCTCATCTGAGTCTTCCATTAAAAAGTTAAGACGCGCCATATTGTCCATTTGACGGTTTCTTACGATTTTTTCATCTAACGCCATTTGGATATCATCTAACTTGATTCTTTTTAAGATTGGATAATGATAGACATCACCCATGATTTGGGCAGGAGCGTTATCATCGTAAAAGAAAAGTTCGTCATCAGTGATGGCTAAAGCAGCTTGGGTAAACATTTCATTTTCATTAAATTGAAATAATCCAGGCACTATTGCTCTTACTTTATCGTATTCATCAAGGCTTAGCTTCATGCCACTATTATAGCAATAATAGAAGGTATAAAAATATTTTTTAGCATTTTAGTGAACATTTTATTTTGTTTGTGCTAATATCTTTATCGTTATGAAAGACGACCGCGAAAAACTTATTGTTGCTACATTAGATAAAATTAGACATTTCTTACAAAGAGATGGCGGCGATGTTGAATTCGTCTCCTTTGAAGATGGTGTTGTCTACGTTAGATTACATGGCGCTTGCCAAGACTGCGCTTATGCGAACAACGATATTAAAGATTTAGTGGAAGTCATCTTACAAGAAGAAGTTCCAGGCGTTACTGAAGTTAGACTATACCAGCCAGACCAGTATTAATCTTTTGAATTTGGGGTGTCGCCAAGCGGTAAGGCAGTGGACTCTGAATTCACCATTCACTGGTTCGATCCCAGTCACCCCAGCCAATTATTAACTATTGCACCACTTTGGTGCTTTTTTATTAGTTATTTTGGCATTCATAAGAATTCAAAATAATTCAAAAAAGTCATTATATTGCTATAAACATAAGACAATGTTTATTTTGTTTTGATTTAATCATTATTTTTATTTAGACTTAATCTCGGTGAATAAAAAGGAGAATAATTATGAAATTAAATAGATTACTACTCTGCTCAGTATTTGCGTTAATGGGCTGCAACGGTAATAACAATAACGGTATTAAAACATATAATGAATTACCAGAAGTTAAAAACGATTCAATCACACTTGATTACTGTGATGAAGTAAGTGACGCAATGGGTAAAAACATCTACCTTTCATATCATCCTCATAAAATCAATCCCGTTGATGAACCACTACCAGCGATAAAGGATAATGACTACAGTCAAATTTATACAAATGATTATGAAGGCTATATTGATTCAAGTTCATCAATCATTGAAACTGATATTAAATCATTTGCTGGAGCGTATGCTTCTAACATACTTTTCTTATATGCTAACGAAGGTGATGATAGAAAAGCGTTCGTTGAGCACCAAGAAAAAGCTTGTGAAACATATTTCCGTAAAGTCTTTTGCAATGCCTCATTTAGCATCGATGATAAAGAAGCACATATCTATGTCGCCCAGATTAATAAGATTAGTTTCACATCTAAAAGACTAAGAATGAGTGGTAACGCTGATTTCAAGCAATGCTACGATTCAGAGTTCAATAACGAATATAAGAACATTGTCCAATCTAAACAAAGTGAATCCACAATTAATAATTTCCTTAGTAAATATGGCGTTGGTTTAATTGAAGAAGCTAAATATGCCACCTATGATATAGAACTTAAATCATACAGAGTGCGTTATAGAGATGGTCAGACCTTTGTTAATGAGAATCTAAAAATTGAAGATTTTACAGGCGCCACAATGGATGATTATTATCACTTAACAACATTCAATGAAAAAACCAAAAAACACGAACCTCGATTATTCTCTTATCGAATAGCGCCTTTTTGTGATAGTTCTGTCTATCCATATGATTCTTGGTACTCAACTGATGCTTCCGAATATTTCAGGGAAGTCTATAAAGCATATGTCGCTAGGGAATCCGAGAAGGTTTTAAAAAGTGAACAAAACGCTCAAGCTAAAACGCCAAAGATGATCAAAGACTTCCACTATCAATTGGATAATGTGACTACGGAAGCCAAATTCTCTTCATCAAATCCATATGCTTATGAATATAGTTTTAACAACTCATATAAGTCATATAACTTAGAATCATTAAAACAAAGTGGTTATAAGAAGATGTATATTAGACCAGGAACGCATATTGATCAAATCACTAATAGAACAAAGGTTACATTTACTGTTACTATCAGTGGTCAAACAATTACAGTCTTCAATAACAAACAACTCATTAAAACCGCGGGTATTAATGAAGTAAATATTCCATGGTACGAATTAGACTTGGATAAAGTCTTAGAGGGCGATAGAAAACTCTCATGTGAAATTACTCCAAAGGGCACAAAGGCAAGAATACCTCTTGTGCAGTTCGAATTCGCCTACACTTTATAAAAGAAAAAACCTGGGGAGAAACGCCAGGTTTTTTGTTTTTTTATCGCCAACCAAACAGTTTTTTAATCGCCGGCATTCTTTCAAATGACGTAATGCGATAACCTGTTTGGTCTAAGACCTTTTTAAAATCTTCTTGATCAAGATTTAATTCAGTAAAGACCACTACTTGCTTTTTAAATCTTGAAGCTTTTGCTTTCTTAATTTTTATGCCTTTAGCGATGGCTTCTTCAACATGAAGTTCACACATGCCACATAGCATACCATCGATTCCTAGAACGTATTTATTCATAAGTTTTCCTTATTCTTATGATATTCTTTAAGAATCTTTTTAGCGTTGATATGATGGCAAGCACAATCTCCAGTTGGAATGTGATGAACTTTTTTATAGATATATCTAGCGAGAACGAGTGCAACGAAAGAGATAGCCGCGATAAGGACTAAGACTTCAATCCAGATTGTATTTGGATTCTCAAACATTGATATACCTCCTTTAATTAGTTATTTGCTAATGCAACTTTATGACGTCTACTGACAATAATACCAGCAGCGGTAACAGCGCCCGCTAAAGCGAGGGTTACTAATAAACCACCCCACCAAGCAACTTCATATAAGGCACCAACCCAGTAGACTAATAAGGCAAAGCCATAGGACATTGCAAACCACCATAATAAGGTGAGCCAGAATTCTTTACCTTTTTGTTCACCATGTGTAGCACCAATTGCGGCAAAGCATGGGATAGTGAATAAGTTATAAACAGCAAAGCTATAAGCACCGGCTAAGGATAAGCCAATTGTGCCTTCTTCTAAGCCAAGTTCTGCCATTGTGGCAACGACATCTTCTTTAGCGATTAAACCAGTTAATGTAGAGACGACATATTTCCAGCCATCTGTACTATTGGTCCAACCACCAGCAAGAGGTCCTAAAGGATAGAAGAAGTATCTTAAGCCTCTACCTAAGTAAGCAAGGATGGAGTTATCAATATGTAAGGCCCATTCCATTTCACCTGTTTCAGCATTGGCTTCTTCGAATAAGAGTAAACCAAATTTACCTTCTTCCCAACCGAATGATTTAAGGAACCAAATGACGATTGTACAAGCGGCAATGATGGTACCAGCTTTAATTAAATAGTGTTTGAACTTTTCCCAAAGGTGGGCACCAACGTTTCTTGGTTGTGGTAAGTGATAAGCAGGTAACTCCATAATGAATGGAGAGACATATTGGTCTTTTGAGAATAACTTCATGAATAAGGCGAAGATAATCGCACAAGCAATACCACCAACATAGATGGTAAAGACGAAGATATCACCAGCGAAGCCTGCCATAGCACCAACGCCAGCTAATAAAGCCCAAATAGGAGCTTTAGCGCCACAAGAGAAGCAAGTCATTAATCTAATGGTTCTATTCTTTTCTCTTTCATCTTCTAATGTTCTAGTGGCCATAATCGCAGGAACACTACAACCAAAGCCTGTTAACATTGGGATGAAGGCTTTACCAGATAAACCGAATTTTCTAAACGCTCTATCCAAGATAAAGGCCACACGTGCCATATAACCACTATCTTCTAAGATGGCAATGAATAAGAAGAGAATCATGATTTGTGGGACGAATGATAAGACAGCATCAAGGCCAGTTAAGATACCATCACAAACAAGGGATGTATACCATTGACCTGCTGGCATCCATGAGCCAACCCAGTCGATCAAACTACCAGTGAGCCAACCAAACCAGCTTTGCAACCAAACACCTAATGATGGGATGCCTCCAAGAGGCACTAACTCACCAGTCACTTCATCAAATTCCGCACCCATACCAGTGAAGTAATTGATCCAACCTTCATGGGTAATTTCTAAACCGAAGATTCTATTTAAGAATAAGACGTCTTCAGAGAAGGTGACATGGAAGATAAAGAACATAATGACCACGAATAATGGGAGAGCCCAAATTCTATGTGTCATGACTTTATCAATCTTGTCGGATTTGCTTAATTGTTCTTTTTGTTCGCCCTTATTGGCTTTTTCAAAAGCAGTCGCATAGTTTTTAGCGATATGTTCGTAGCGGTTATCAGCGATTAAAGCTTCAAAGTCACTACCGAATGTATCGTTTTTAAATGTTGCTTTGAATTTATTAACAGTTTCCACTGCTTCTGGATGCATCTTGACTTCAAGTTCATCCATTTCCACTAACTTAATCGCGTGGAATAATGGGTTTTCAATACCCTTTAATTCGAAAGCGATTTGCACATCACTAATTAAATGTAATAAGGATTTATCTTCAATGATTGTGCTGCCTTTACGGGCTTTGTTACTAGCCTTAACAGCTTCTTGCATTAAAGTATCTAAGTTTTCTTGTTTTAACGCAGAGATTTCAATAACTGGGACACCAAGCTTTTCTTGTAAGGCTTTGGCGTCAATCTTATCGCCGTTTTTTCTCACGACGTCGCTCATATTTAAGGCCACGACCACTGGAACATCAATTTCCAATATTTGTGTTGTTAAATATAAGTTTCTTTCTAAGTTAGTCGCGTCTACGATGTTGATAACACAATCTGGTTTTTCATCTAAGACGTAATTTCTTGAGATAACTTCTTCTGGAGTATATGGAGATAAGGAATAGATACCTGGTAAGTCGACGATATAAATTGGTTCATCGAGTTTACGATATGTACCTTCTCTTTTATCGACTGTAACACCTGGCCAGTTACCAACGTGCGCTGTCGCACCTGTCAAAGAATTAAATAATGTGGTTTTACCGGAGTTAGGATTACCCGCTAACGCAAATCTTTTCATATTACTTAGCATCCTCCACTTCGATATTGACTAACATGGCTTCCGCTTTTCTAAGTGAAAGTTCATATCCACGAATGGTGACTTCGATAGGATCACCAAATGGTGCTTTCTTTCTTAATGTTACTTTTGCACCTGGAGTAACACCCATGTCGAATAAGCGACGACGAACTTTACCGTCTCCTTCAACACTTCTAACAAGGCCAGTCTCGCCTTTTTCAATTTGATCTAGTTTTTTAAGCATAAATTCCTCCCTTTCTACGCAACTAGAATTTTGCTCGCGGTTTCACGGTTGAACGCTAAACGAATACCTTTGACAGCGCAAATGGTATTTCCACCACGAGAGGAGATAACTGTGATTTTTCCGTTTGTCACCACTCCTAAAGATTCAAGATGTCTTTTGGTCTTTTCATCAGCTAGTACTTTGATGATTGTTAATTCAGTATCAGTTGGGGCAATAACAATTGGCATATAATAGTCCTCCTATAGTTAGTTTCCACTAACTGCAACTATTATATACTTATAATTGGCTATGTAAAGAAAAAAGTTAGTTTTCACTAACTCTTGTCTCTTTATTGTAAATAAACTAACTATTTCTTCTCGTATGCTCTTTTAATGGCTTCCCAGGTTTTATCTGAGATATCATGTTCCATTTTGCAAGCGTCTTCCATTGCTGTTTCTTCATCAACGCCAAGGGAAACAAGTAATTGAGTAATAATAGTATGCTTCTCTAATGTCTTCTCAGCGATTGCTAGACCAGTTGGAGTTAAGGTGATTTCACCTTTGCTATTGATTTCAATATAGCCTTGGTCTTTTAGTTTATTCATCGCTACAGAAACAGATGGCTTAGAAAAAGATAAACCACGCGCGACATCAATTGCGTGTACATT
>CAMIVH010000036.1 GCA_946401755.1 uncultured Caryophanales bacterium
GTGGTTCCTCACTATAAAGACATTATTAACTATCAAACTAACTTATTACTTTGGGTTAATATTTTTGCCGTTTATTGCTTTACAGGGTTACTTGTTTATCTTGTCCCATTGTTCATCTTTAGACGTGGTAAGATGACCATTGGAAAAGCCTTATATGGTATTGGTTTAGTGGATTCAAACTGCTTATCACCATCCTTACCACGCACTTTAGCGAGATTTGCGATCTTTTACTTCGCAATTCTAGTGCTATCTTTATTCACTTTTGGACTACCAATCATAATTTCTTTTTCAATTATGGTTTTCTCTAAAAATAAACAAGGTTTTCAAGACTATATGTTACGTCTTACCGAGGTCGATGGAAAAAGAACAAAAATCTATTTTTCTTTTCAAGAAGTTGAACTCGAAAAGACCACACCATATAAAAAACCTGTTGATTTTAAAACTAGGAATTACGACTAAGAATAATGTATTGCGTAGCGCAGGCATATGTATGTATAATAAAAATGATAAAAATGGAATGCTGGAGGCCACTCATATGGTGAAAAAATTTGTCCTTCCATGTTTGCTAGGATTAATAAGCCTTTTTTCGTTGTCATCTTTTAACGCGCCCGTAGCGAAGAATGATACTAAAACAGCATCTCTCAACCAAACATCTTTGTTAGAAAGAAAAGCCGCTGCACCTGATTTCTCTAGTGAAGTTGAAATTCCAGATGGTAACCTCATGGTTTCCGCTTCTTCATCAACTAAGACATCAATGGGGCAGTCTTTTACTTTTATGTTCTCAACTGGTGGTCAAGGTTGGTGCGATGCTACTTCTTCCTACTTATTAGCGCCAGATGATGCTAACTTTGATGAATATCTCACTGAATTCAACACCAAGACCGCTGAAGAAAGAGAAGCGATTACTGAGGCATATGACAAAGGTGAATATGAACCTGTTCACTTCAACTCTTATGTTTATAGCTTAAACGCTACTGCTAGTGTTACTGACATCGTTATTCCTCGTTCTTTAACTAGAAACCACATTTTCAACCTTGATGTTACTCGTTTAGGTATTAATGTTGTCCCAGATTGGACAGGTATTACTTCTATTACCATTCCTCAAGAAGTTGCTGAAATCTATTCAGAGTCCTTCCAAAACATTCCAGAAGGTATGGTATTTAATGTTGAACCAGCCGCTAACTTAGAAGGTTGGGCTAGTGACTGGAACCACGGTGCTACAGTTAACTATGGTGCTAATTTCCCAGCCGCTAAAGCTGAACCATTATCTAAAGCCGGTGCTTCTAAATATGGTGATGAAACACAAAACTTCATCATTGGTTGGTATCCAAAGAGTGGTGAACAAAAACCTCTCGTTCTTGAATACAAAGTATCCGTTAATGGTGCTTCTGAAACTCGTTATTTCGAATTTGCACCAACAAGTGACACATCCTTATTCGAATGTGTTGGCCGTCAAGTTAACGACTATACAAAATCCTTATACTGTGATATTCCACTAGCGGAAGGTGAAGAGATTGATTTCTCCAGTACTGTTTTACACAACATCTACCGCGCTAAAGTTGGAGCCACTGGTCAAGCCATTACAGAACCAGATTTAGCACAAGCTTATAGCATTGAGCCAAAACAGGGTTTTGCTAGAGCTTATGATATTGATGACTTTATCAAGTGCTCATTCACTGGCTTATCAACATTCTCTGGTTTCTCCGCTATCGACTTAAACGTTGATATTAGCGAAGCCAATATTTACGAACACTTAAAATCTAACTATTACAATACACACTTAAATGATATTAAGTCTGGTAAACTCAGAATCCGTTATAGATTAACTTCTTTAACTCTCTGCAGTTTCAGAATTACTTATCGTGATGGTGGTGCAGATGTCCAAAAAGATGTCAAAATCGTGACACCTGTTAGTCAATTCAAATTAGAACGCGCAAAAGGAAATAGAGTCTCATTCTTATTTAAGAATAGTGACATTGCTAGTAACTTCTCCGCTGATAAGATCAAAGCTGTTTCATTTGTCGGCTTATATGTCACATTAGACTTATTAGCGCAAAAAGGCCCAATTGCTCGTAGTAATGTTATTACAAGATTTGGTTATCACTCCATCATGCCATATACCGAAAAGGCTAACTTATTTGATATGAACGCTTTCTTAATCGTTTTAGCAATCGTTTATATCGCCGCCTTTATTGGTACAACAATCGGACTCTACTTCTACTTGAAGAATAAATATAAAAACGATGAATTCAGAAGAATGAAGAACAAAGCATACTTCACCAAAGCCGCTTTATTCTTATTCGGCAGCTTAGTGGTCTTATTTGATATCGTCTTCATCGTTTTAAGAGCCACTGCCTTAAATAACGCTATCGTTGTTTATAACCCAGCCGATGCCTACATCATCGTTCTTTCAGTGTTATCGGTTGTGATCATTGGCTACTTTATTAAATATATGGTCGGTGTTATCAAGACCAATAAAGAAAGAAGAAGAATCATTAAACTCAAATTAAACGAAGACGTCGAAGACGACGGAACGAATTAAGGAGATACATTATGGAAATTAGAATTAAAGATTTAACTAAAATTTTCCCTGGTGACGCACGTAAGAACATTCGTGACACAATCGCGGTTAAAGATTTGAACTTTAACGTTGATGATGGCACTCTTGTTGGTTTATTAGGACCTTCAGGATGTGGTAAATCCACAACTCTTTACATGATTTCAGGTTTACAAACCCCAACTTCTGGTGAAGTGTGGTTCGGTGATCAAGAAGTCACTAATTTATCTCCAGAAAAAAGAGGTATTGGCTTAGTCTTCCAAAACTATGCTCTTTATCCTCATATGACTATTTATAAGAACATTGAATTCCCATTAACAAATCTCCAAGTTGAGATTCCTCTCGTTACCTTCTTTGATTTTACCCTCAATTATGAGTATCAAATGAAGAAGAGAGATGTCCTTGATGGTATTCTCAAATCAGTCGATTCTCTTTGCAAACGTGTCGGTTTGAATAAGAAGCAATTCCAAATCACTTCTTCTTTAGAAGGTGATAATCTTAAACTTACCGTTTTACTTAAAAACGTTGCGCCTGCTAGTAAGAATTTATTCGTCGATAATTTCCCAAAAATCATCGATGCTAAATTAACTAACGTTGAAGAGGTCCAAACATCCGAAGCTTTATTCGACTCAACCGTCAGAGCCACCGTTAATAAAATCGGTGAAAAAGAGACCATTGATTTAACATTCAAATCAAGATTAGGTAAAGATTTCGACTTACCAAAAATGGACGATACAATCAGAGCCATTAAAGAAGCGATTAAACCAATCGGTAATCCAGGTGAAATCGTTATTTCCCGTGGTAAACGTGGTTTCGACTTAGTGGCGCGTGTTAAATCCTTATTACATTCCCGCTTACAAGAATGCTTTGAAGCAATTAACAATAGTGTTCCTATGGAAGATGCTCGTTACTTCGTTAGCAATGTTGTTAATGTTGAAAACCAAAAGTTTGTGAGAGACTTCTTCAAGAAACACAATTTGAAGATCACAGATATGAAGCTTTACTACGATAAAGAACATACAAAGATTTACTTCAAATTACATAGAACATCCACTGAAACCGCTAAACAAGTGATGGATGAACTCGCTGAACAATTAGAACTCACTGATATCGTTTTAGATACAGCGCAAGCCATTGCCCACCGTAAATTAACAAAAGAAGAAAGAAGAGATATCGTTTACGATACCGCTAAACTCGTCCAAGTTGATGAATATTTGGAAAGAAAACCAAATCAATTATCTGGTGGTCAACAACAACGTGTCGCCATCGCTAGAGCGTTAGTTAAACACCCACGTGTCTTACTCTTAGATGAACCATTATCTAACTTAGATGCTCGTTTAAGATTACAAACTCGTGAAGAAATTAGACGTATTCAACAAGAAACAGGCATTACTTCCGTGTTCGTTACTCACGACCAAGAAGAAGCGATGTCCATTTCCGATAAAATCGTTGTTATGAAACTCGGTGAAATGCAACAAATGGGTGCACCACAAGAAGTTTATAACAGCCCAGCCAACTTATTCGTTGCCCAATTCTTAGGTACTCCACCAATCAATGTCTTTAAAGGCGCTGTTAAAGGCGAAAAGATTTACGTTGGTGAAGACTGTGTCGGTGAAGCCAAAGGCATCAAAGACCAAGAAGTCTCTGTTGCTATTAGACCAGAAGGCTTTGTCCTTGCTAATGAAAAGGATAAAGATGTCTTACATGCTGAATGTGAAATGATCCAAGTTATGGGTCGTGATATTTCCGTTGTGGCCAAAAACGAATTATGCACAAAACCAACATTCAAAGCGATTATTTCTGCGGATGACAAAGTCAATCCAGGAAAAGTTGCTTTCAAAGTTAAACCTCATAAAGTTTTCATCTTTGATGCTGAAACAGATGAAAGGATTTACGTTAAATAACGAAAGGAGCGTCTATGGGTATTGAATTCCTAAATTTCTTATCTAAGAAAAAGAACGTTCACCATACAGAGAACTTGCCCACAGCCGAGCCTGAAAAAGTTCCTGAATATGATGAAGGTTTACAAGAGAATGAAAATAAAGTCATTCGCTTAGTTTCTAATAAGAAAATTAAAAAACCTTACAAGGTGACAGGTATTGAAGATGTCGCTAGTAAGAACAACTGGAAAGCTTGGTTATATCTTGGTCCAGTCGTGGTCTTAATCTCCATCTTCTTACTTTATCCTTTAATTAACACAATCTTTATTTCCTTTGCGAAAGATTACCAATACGCGACTGGTCGCTTCTCTGGTTTCACATTAGAGAACTTTGGTGTCATCTTTGGCTGGGTAAAGACTGGGCAAGGCGGTCTAGAAACCTACTTTACAACGTATGCGATACCGAACACGTTGATTATTACATTCGTCACCGTGCCTGTATCCATCTTGTTAGCGTTAATTATTTCTGTTGCCCTTAACTCAATTAAGTGGTTACAAAAATTCTTACAAACCGTCTTCTTCCTACCATATGTCACTAACGCAGTGGCTATTGGTTTAGTCTTCTCTGTTATCTTTGATAAGTCTGGTGTTATTAACTTTATCTTTAACTCCAGTACTGTCTGGGTCTATGGTGCGGATAGATGGGTCGCTATGATTCCATTGTGTCTATATATCGTTTGGAACAGTATTCCATTTAAGATTTTAATTCTCTTATCTGGTTTACAAGGCATTGATAAACAATATTATCAAGCCGCTCAAATCGATAGCTGTCCAAAAGCTAAGACATTATGGAAGATTACCGTTCCATTACTTTCCCCACAAATTCTTTATTTGATGATTACATCATTTATCGGTTCCTTTAAGGAATATACATCCGTTGTCGCTATCTTCAATGGTCCTGGCACAATGGGTAAAAACTCCAATATTCCAGACATGGAAACAATCGTTTATTACGTTTACGATAACGTTGAAAAAGGTAATACATCACGTGCGGCAGCAGCAGGTGTGTTCCTCTTTATCATTATTCTCGTCTTCACTTTCGTCCAATTTGGCGTCAGTAAGAAGAGAGTCCATTATTAGGAGGTGACAGTATGGCAGAACAAGTCGTTCAACAAGAAGAACAAATGACATACATTGACTTTAAGAAGGTCCGTGTCAATCCTAATATCACTTTATCCATCGTGGAAAGTGGTAAGACCGTTGAATCTATCAAACGTCGTGAAAAAGTGGTGCACATTATCACCACAGTTCTCACATATCTCTTCATCTTCGCTTTAGCTTTAACCGTGATGTTCCCATTCTATTGGATGATTATCACATCCTTAAAGCAAAACGATGAAATTATGGCTACTCAACAAACATTCTTCCCAAATATTGTTATGTGGAGTAACTACTCTTATGTTTTCGAGACATTTAACTTTACTGGTTATATGTTTAATACCATTATCGTGGCAATCTTCTCCACTGCAGGTACTTTATTAACAACTATTTTCGCCGCCTTTGCCTTCGCTAGACTTGAATTCAAAGGCCGTGAACCATTATTCATGATTTTCTTAATGACCATGATGATTCCTGGCGAAATGATGGTTATTTCTAACTACTTAACTGTTAATGCCTTCGGTTGGATTAAAGATCAAACTAGAATGGATGCTTACTTAGCGATGATTGTTCCATTTGTGGTTTCTGTCTTCCATATTTATTTATTAAGACAAAACTTCAAACAAATTCCTAAGGAACTCTATTTAGCCGCGAAAGTTGATGGTAAGAGTGACTGGGACTTCTTATGGAAAGTCATGGTCCAACTCGCAGCGCCTACACTTATTTCCATCACCATCTTAAAGTTCATGGGTACATGGAACTCTTATGTGTGGCCAAACTTAGTTACTAAGAACGAAGAATTCCGCTTAATCTCTAACGGATTACGTGGTAGTGCCTTCCAAGATATTGATACAGGTATGGTGGAATACGGTTATCAAATGGCCGCATCCTTCTGTGTCACTGTCCCATTGTTCTTGTTATTCGTCTTCTTCCGTAAATACATTATGAAAGGTGTCGGAAGAGCGGGTATTAAAGGCTAATCAAATGTTTATTATTGTCTATGACAATTTAATAAAAAGGAGAAAAATAATGAAAAGAAAAACTCTTGTTCCAGTAATGGTACTTACCTCCATCCTCTCATTAGCAGGATGTAACAATGGTGGTGACAATTCAAAAGTTGAAAAGAAAGGTCACTTCGACCATAAAGTCACCATTAAATTTACACAATCTTACGCTCAAGGCTATCAAGCCAAATTACAATCATTCGTTGATTCATTTAAAGAAATCGAACCAAACGTTGAAATTAAGTTAGAAGATGGTTGGATCAGTGGTAACTACGATACAATCCATTCTCAAACAATTTCTGATATTCAAACTGGTGAATATGGTGACTTAGTCATCGCTTATCCAGACCACGTTGTTGACTACATCGACTTCGGTAAAGCTGTCAAATTAGACGACTTTATGGATAACGAAGAATATGGTTGGACCGCTGCGGAAAAAGCGGACGTCGTTCCTGCTTACTTAAAAGAAGGTCAAGAATTCCCACTTCCAGGTACATATTGCTTACCATTCTCCAAATCCACAGAAGCGATGTTCTATAACGAAACACGTTTATTCGATAGTGAACTCGTCCAATTCTTAGCCACTAAAGGTATCACCATGAATAAGGCCTACATTGAATCCTTAACATGGGAAGAATTATTCGGTAAATTATGCCCGGCTTTCAAAGAATATGATGCTGCTCATCCAAATTCACCATTAACTACCGCTAAAGAAGGTAGCATGAACTCCTATGTTGGTTACGATAGTGACGCTAACTTATTCATCACTCTTTCTCAACAATATGGCTACGGCTATACAAGTGTTGACGAATATGGTGAAGCTCACCTCGATTACAATAACGATAATATGAAAGCTTTAATGAAGACCTTCGCTAACGCTTCTAAAGAAGGTTACTTAAGAAGCCCAGGCGTTATCGGTAAGAGCTATTCCTCCAACTACTTCAAAGAAAATAACGTCTTATTCTCCATCGGTAGTACCGCTGGTGTTAAAAACCAAGTCGCTGACACATTCGATGTCGGTGTTACCCAAATCCCACAAGCACAAGGCAAAGCTGCTAAGATCATTTCCCAAGGTCCATCTGTTTGTATCTTAGACCACGGCAATGATAAAGATAGACAATTAGCCGCTTGGTTATTCTATAAGCACATGACAAATACCAAGAACACAGCCTCCTGGGCTATCGAAGTTGGTTATTTACCAGTCCGTGCTTCTGCTTATACATCTGAAGCTTATATCGACTACTGTAATACAGAAGGTAAAGATGCTCGTAGTACAGAATTATTAACCGCTCTCAACGCTGTTTATAGTTCTTCAACTGTTGACAAAGTCTTTACAACTCCTCCATTCAAAGGTTCTTCTACCGCTAGAACAGAAGTTAACTCTTTAATGGTTAACGTCTTAAAAGACGCCGCTGATGGTACAGCCATTGACGATGCCTACTTAAAAACAAAATTTGATTTAGCAATCAACAATACACTCAAAGAAATGTAATAACTATTTCTCGGAAGGAGAAACTATTATGAAAAAAGTATCATTATTAATGTTACCATTAATCATTGCTTCCTTAGCTGGTTGTAATGGTGGTAACAAAAATGACGGTAAAGTCGTTGTCAACTTCTGGCACACCTTCGGTCAAAAACCAGAGGCTGCTTTAAAGAGTAAAGTTGCAGAATTTACCAAAATCATCAAAGAAAAAGAAGGCGTTGATGTTGAAGTCGTCCTTTCCTATCAAGGTGGCTACAAAGATATGCCAAGTAAAGTCACAACTGGTATTGCCACTGG
>CAMIVH010000037.1 GCA_946401755.1 uncultured Caryophanales bacterium
TTCCCAGGTGGTGGCATCATCTACGAAAGTGAAGGCCTTAAGAACATCTATTTAACTGGTAGAGGTCGTATTGAAATTGCCAGTAAAGAAGAAATCGTTCAAAACAAAGACAATCAACAGATTGTCATTACTGAAATTCCGTATAAAACACAAAAGAATCAATTAGTCTTTGAAATTGATAAGATTATCCATAGCAAAGCGGTTGATGGTCTTTTAGAAGTACGTGATGAATCTGACTGGAAAGGTATCAGAATTGTTATCGATTGTAAGAAAGACGCCAAAGTCGAATTACTCTTGCAATACTTGAATAATAAGACTGGCCTAGTCTCATCTTATAGCACAAATATGGTGGCCATTGTGGATGGTCGTCCAAAGACTTTAAACCTCTTAACTTATGTTGATGCTTATATTGCTCACCAAGTTGATGTTGTCACAAGAAGAAGTAGATTTGATCTAGAAAAATTCCAAGCTAGACTTCATATCGTTGAAGGCTTAATTCAAGCTTCTTTGAACATCAACGAAGTGGTTGAAATCATCAAAAAGAGTAAAGATAAAGCCGATTCTAAAGTTAACTTAATGGCCCGTTATGGTTTCTCAAACGAACAAGCGGAAGCAATCGTGACCATGCCATTATATAAGTTATCTCATACTGATGAGGTCACTTTAGAAAATGAAAAAGTTCAACTCTTAAAAGATATCGAAACACTCAAGGGTATTTTAGAAGATGAAAGCAAATTAAACCGTGTTTTAGTTCGCGAACTAAAAGCTATCGCGGATAAATACGGTGATGATAGAAGAACAGTCATTCAAGAAAAAGAAGAAATCGCTCCAATCGATAAGCGTGAATTAATCGCTAAAGATGATGTGATGATTGCTTTAACTCGTGATGGTTATCTCAAACGTTCCACACTTAAATCTTACCGTAGCAGTGGCGATAATCCTCTTCCTGGTTTAAAGGATGGAGATGAACTTATTGCTAGTGGTATGGTTAATACAACCGACTATTTGATTTGTTTTACAAATCAGGGCAA
Organism: uncultured Caryophanales bacterium; assembly: GCA_946401755.1. Classification (GTDB taxonomy): domain Bacteria; phylum Bacillota_I; class Bacilli_A; order RFN20; family CAG-826; genus RUG14515. Next base: position 1,032 of record CAMIVH010000037.1, read on the forward strand.
TTACATCTGCGTTCCTGTCCACAAAATTAGTGAGAACAGATGGAAAGATGAAGGCGATCACTTAAATGCCTTCTCAACACTTGCCGCTGGTGAAAAGATTATCAAAGGTTTAGCGGTTTCTGACTTTAGAGAAGACATTTATTTAGGCGTCTTAACTAAATACGGTCAAATCAAGCGTATGCCTTTAAATATGATAGAAAAAGGAAAGCGCTCGCGCCCAATACGCAATATGCGTTTACTTAATGGCGATGAAGTCGTGGATATCCAAGTCTTATCCGGTAACAGCAACTTACTTGTTTTAACAAGTAATGGCAATGTCACATACTTCAATGAAAACGAATTAACCGTTCTTTCTAGTAAGGCTGGTGGTGTTAAATCAGTTGCAGGTTTAGGCAAGAATAACGCAGTAGCGTTAATCGCCTTTGACGAAGAAGAAAAGAACAAAGTCATCATGTTCACAGATAAAGGTCATTATCGTATTTTCGATAATGCACACGTGAATCTCACCGCTAGATTAGGCAAAGTCCAAGTTGTGATGCCATGCTTTAAGAGCGATGTCCATCATGTCGTCAGTGCCTTTAAGCTTAATACTAAGGCAGATTTATTAAAAATAAATCTCTTCCTTAATAACAATGAATACTTTACATTCGACTTACAAGATTTCTATTTAACTGATCTTGCTAAATACGCGAAGAAGAACATTGATATTCCTGCAAAAACATCAGTTGATAGTGTCATAGACACTAATATTGAAATCGTTAATAAGAACACTGTTTCTCATCCAATTACCGTGAAGGAAAGACCTCAACCTGTGATGGATGGTGAAGATAATGAAGAAGTGGATGAAGCGGTGGAAGATAAGCCAGTTAAAGAAGAAAAATCTGACAAAGAAGGCTTTGAACAAATCTCCATATTTGACGATTTAGACGAATAAATCCAATAGTATATAACTAGTAAATAATTAGTAAAACATATAACTACGTTATATACAAATTTTAATGCTAGAAGAAAGTCTCGATAAGAGGCTTTTTTCTTATCCTATAATTGAATATTTATTTGTGAGAAAAATAAAAATATTTCTCACAGTCACAGCAATTTTTAAGGTATTATTTATTTAGATAAATATGTTCAGCAAATTCATTCCATTCGCACACGCCCAATCCATCTATGAGGTCCCTGTTGATTTCTACAAGAAACAAGGCGTTAGTGTCCTTTTAATCGACTTGGATAATACGTTGGACAGTTATCGCTTATTGACCCCAACAGAAAGAGCGGTCAAATTAATTGCTTCTCTTAAAGAGACTGGTCTTAAAGTCATCATCGTCTCCAATAACAGAGGCAAGCGTGTTATCTCATACGCTAACGCGATTGGATGCACGTTTATTAATTCCGCTCGTAAGCCATTCTCTGGCAAGATTAGGAAGTTCCTTAAGGAAAATAACTATAAACCAGAAGAAACAATGCTTGTTGGTGATCAATTGATGACGGATGTACTTGCTGGTAGAGGCGCTCATATACGCGTCATGCTAACTGAGAAAGTCGTCAAAGAAGACCAATTTACCACTCATTTCAATCGTCTATTAGATAGACCGATTAGAAAACATCTTAAGAAAAAAGGCAAGTTGCCAGATTGGAGAACAAAATATGGGCAAACAGAGTAGAGTATTACGTTGTTATCACTGTGGTGCAATCTTACAATGTGAAAACGAAAATGAAAAAGGTTACATTATTCCTGAATCATTGCATAGAGCCACACCAATCCAAATCATCTATTGTGATAGATGCTTTGAAACAATGAAAGCTTTCAATAATAGTGAGCTTGAGCAAAAGGTCGACCAAGAAGTCTTAAAAATTCTTGATGATGCCTATGCGACAGACGCGCTTATTATCTGGGTCGTTGACTTGTTCTCATTCAACGGCACTCTTAATAGTGAAATCGCTAAGAAAGTGAAGAAGTTAAACGTTATTGTCGTTGGCAATAAACGTGACTTATTCCCTGCTAACGTTAAAGAAGAAAGCTTAGTGGAATATCTCGTCGAGACTTTCAATGCCTATGGCATTAAGCCAAAATCTGTCAGATTATTAGGTGCTACAAACAAGATTGATTCTAAAGAATTAATCGATTCCATGAACGCCGCTAGAAAAGGTCATGACGTCTATATGATCGGTAATTCCACATCTGGTAAAACCTCTATTATCAATAGAGCGATGAAAGGCTTTGAAAACAAAACAAGTAGACAAATCAAAACCATCACCTACCCAGGTACAAGCGTGAACGTGTTAGAAATCCCATTATCCCGTTCTTCATTCTTCTATGAATTACCAGGTATTTCTCAAACTACATCAGCGACCGGCAAATTAGAGAAAGATGTCATTAGACAAATCGTTCCTAAGAAAGCCGTTAAAGTTATCACCCGTTCTATGAGCGCTGGTGATGCGCTTATGGTTGGCTCCTTAGCGGCCTTTGAAGTCATTAAAGGTAAAGCCACTAACTATCGTTTCTATTCCGCAGAAGGCGTGGAAACAAGAAAAGTCCAATCTAAGAAGTTAGATGACTGCATTAATGAAAACAACATTCGTCGTTTTGCTAGACCAGTCTCTGAAAGATTAGTCAGCTTCTTAGACTACGATATGTTTGAATATGCGATGGAAAATGATAAGAAATGGCACGATATCGCCATCGAAGGCTTAGGCTGGTTATCATTTATCGCCCAAGGACAAATGATTCGTGTACGCTTACCTAAGGGCGTTGCACTCAAAGAAAGTATCGCAAAGATTAAATAACTATGTTAACACCAAAACAAAAACGTGATTTGAAGGCTTTAGCCTCAACCTTAACCATTCGTTACCAAATCGGTAAAAATGAAATATCCCAAACTCTTATCGATATGCTCGATAAAGCTTTAACAGCGCATGAATTAATCAAGATTGATGTCATGAAGGGCTGCTCTCTTCCTGTCATGGAAATCGCTGTTGATATTTCTAGTAAATTAAACGCTGAACTCGTCCATGTCATGGGTAGAGTCATTATCCTATTCCGTAGGAATAAAGAGAATCCAAAGATCAAACTATAATGAATAGAATAATTTTCGGTGGTGGTTTCGATCCTATTCACCTCGGTCATATTAATATGGCCATCATGGCCCAAAAGGCTTATCCAGGTGAAGTTATTTTCGTGCCCGCGAAAATTGCCGTTTGGAAAAGCTCATCCATTAGCCAAGAACACAAATTAGCGATGGTGCAGATCGCCATCAAAAATATTCCAGGCTTCAGCGTGGACACTTTTGAACTTGATCAACCAGAACAACCAAGAAGTTATCAAACCGTTGAATACTTTATGAAGAAGTATCCTAACGACAAACTCTACTTTTTAATTGGTCAAGACCAAGTAAATGCCTTTCATGAATGGGCAAAGCCAGAAGAAATCGCTAAAAACACCCAAATAATCTATTATGAAAGGCCAAAATATGAGCTAAACGAGGTCAATGTGGATAAATACCATATGATTGCCATTTCTGGCCCTACAGCGGATGTTTCGTCATCTGATATTAGAGAACTTAGAAGTGCCTACTTACAAGAAGACGTCATTAGATACATTGAAGACAATGAACTTTATTTCATAAAGAAGTTAAAACCTCTCCTAAAGGAAAGTAGATTCAAACACTCTAAATCAGTTGCTCATATGGCTTACCAATTAGCGGAGCATCATCATTTAGACTTCTCTAAGGCGTATGTCGCTGGAATCTTACATGACGTCGCTAAAGGGATTAAAGATGACGAAGAATTAAGGCTGATGAAGGAATTCTACCCAGGATTCTTAGACATTGGCTCTTATGCTTACCATCAATTTTTAGGAGCGATGGTGGCCCGAGACAAATTTGGGGTTGCTGATCCTGAGATTTTGGACGCGATTAAGTATCATACGACCGGAAGAAAGAAAATGAGCTGGTTAGAAAAGCTAGTTTTCGTCTCTGATAAGATTGAACCAACCCGTCCTTACGACTCAAGCAGCCTCATAAAGGCCATGTACGACGACTTTGAACAAGGCTTCATAACAGTCTTAAAGGCTAATAGAGAGTTCCTCATTAGCAAGGATAAAATGGTGGATAACAGATTCACCGCAGACTGCTTCAAGTACTATTTAGGCCTCTAAAAATAGGGCGAAAAGATAAGACAAACTGCCTCAGAGATGAGGCTTTTATTTTGCTTATGAGTATTAACACACATTTGAACTGAAATTAGCCGAAAACCGCAAAAATAGGCAATTAAGATTTTGAGGGTTTTAACTATAGATCAGGATAGATAGTGCTGAAAGTGGATAACTCGACTTTTCCACATTTTCCACACACATTTCCGTGAATATATAAACTTCGTATAATTGTCATTATGTTAACTTAATACGCTAAAAATAAAGATGTTACATAGTAATACTAAAGACTGATAAAACGAGATTTACCTTTCACATCTCATCTATCAGCCTCTAGACATCCACAATTTATGTAGATTTCAAAACTACTAGATTTCTACTAATCACTCTTCGTCATGAGTAATGTAATTGTTTTTGATGTAACCGACTGCCTTTTTCTTTAAAAGATAATATTGCTCTTTCGTTAACCTATAATTGTTAATGACTTCAGCGCATACTTCTTCATAATCTTTCAGCAAATTCTTCTTAACTAGACTATGTAAAGTGCTGATCGCTTCTTCGCTGAGCAAACGTCTTTTATCGATGGCTCTTGTCTGATTGATGACGGCAATTGTCTTGTGCCCGCTGTTAATTCCAGGAATGACTCCAAGACGGATGTCACTAGCTGGATTAATCTCTTTAGCCTTTTCAGACTTAAGTGGCACGACGGTAACCAAAGGATTTACTGATGGACTATCCAACAAGACTGCTACGAAATGGTCTCCATGGATCTCAGAACCATATTCGATTGGAAATCTTGCTAAATAGACGTCACCAGCTTTGACCGCGAACACCGGCTCGAAATATTTGTACGCAAAGATATGCGTGTTCGTAAGTCCGTTACGTTTCTTAGCGGACTCGCCTTTGAAGTAAGGTTGAGCTAGAGGAATTCTTCTCTTTTTCATCATTAATTCTTTTTTCTCCTTGGTGGCTGGTCTTTTCTTTTCTTCGTTACCATCAATCTTTTTCTCCATTTTTTTCTCCTCCTTTCTAATTTCACGTTAAAACGGTTTTAAATGAATTGCAAAAGAAAAAGACGTATTGATTTACGCCTTGTTTCCTCCAATAAAATTTTGAATTAATCGAATAATTCTTGGATTGGTTCCCCTAATAAGTGCTCTGGTTTAGCGATTCCAAAGTTCTTAAGGACAGTCGCACCGATATCACCGAAAGACGCTCTTTCAGGGAGAAGTCCACCATTCTTGAACGCTTTATTATAAATAATAAGAGGTATCTTTTCTCTTGTGTGGTCGGTACCAGTCCAAGTTGGATCGTTACCGTGGTCCGCAGTGATGATTAGTAAATCATCGTCTTTAAGGAATGGGAGAAGCTCCCCGACTCTCTTATCAAATCTTTCAATGCATTCACCATATCCGATTGGATCTCTTCTATGGCCGTATTCACTATCGAACTCCACTAAGTTAACAAAGCATAAACCGGTGAAATCATGGTTTTTAGCCTCGTCAATGGTCTTATCCATACCATCTTCGTTAGAGACAGTCTTTTGTGTCTTAACAACGCCATACATGTCGAAAATGTCACCAATCTTACCGACGCAGCTTGTCATAAAGCCGTTATCTTGTAAAACATTCATAACTGTTGGGGCGCTTGGCTTAAGCGCTAAGTCATGTCTATGACCGGTTACACGCTTGAAATTGCTCTTATCTGTACCGACGTATGGTCTAGCGATGATTCTACCAACCATCCATTCAGGTTTCATACAGATTTCACGAGCGATTTCGCAGCAGCGATATAATTCTTCAAGGCCTGTGACTTCTTCGTGAGCGGCAATCTGTAAAACAGAGTCGCTTGATGTATAAACGATAAGAGAATTGTCTCTAACTTGTTCTTCACCAAGTTCCACTAAGATTTCAGTGCCTGATGCAGCTTTATTACCAATCACTTTGTGACCAGTTCTTTTTTCTAATTCATCAATGAGTTCTTTTGGGAAGCCTGTATCAGTAAAGGTCTTAAATGGAGTAACTGTATTGATACCCATGATTTCCCAGTGACCTGTCATTGTGTCTTTACCATTACTCACTTCGTGAGCCTTAGTAATAAATGCTTGTGGATGGTTCACCTTGCTTGTGCCTCTGATTGGATCTAAGTCACCCATACCCATCGCGTTCATCACTGGAACGTTTAAGCCGTTAGGCATTTTTTCACCGATATGGACTAATGTGTTAGAACCTTTATCGCCAAACTTATCAGCGTCAGGTAAGTAACCACTGCCCATTGAGTCGGCGACGATTACAAAAATTCTCTTAAAACGATAATTTTTCATTGTGTTTTTCCTCACTTCATAATCTTATCATAATCTGACTTCAGTTTCTCACTAGAAACATGAGTATATATTTGCGTTGTCGCAATATTAGTGTGTCCGAGCATGCCCTGAACCATACGGAGTTGGGCTCCGTGGTTGAGCAAGTGCGTAGCAAAGCTGTGCCTTAATGTGTGTGGAGAGATAGTCATCTCAATACCCGCTAATTCGGCGTATTCTCTGACCTTTCTAAAGAAATAGACTCTACTGAGCGGTTCTCCGCTTCTATTTAGGAACAAATAGTCGCTCTTTTTATGCTCGCTTTTGTTACGGACTTCGTTGATATATTTTTTAATATATTCAACTGCGTACTCAGCGATTGGGACTTTTCTTTCCTTTGCACCTTTGCCAAAGACAGTAATGATACACTTATTTAAGTTCACTTGTCCACGTTTAAGATTAAGAAGTTCGCTAACTCTTAATCCCGAGGAGTACATTGTCTCTAGCATCGCTCTATCTCTAATCCCGCTTGGCGTGGTTAAATCAGGCACTTCTAAAAGACGATCAATATCTTCTTCACTTAAGCAGTTTGGTAAATGCTTAGGCTTTTTAGGTGTCTCAATATCAGGAATATTACCAGTATAATAGTTTTCTTTCTTTAGAAAGAGATAGAAACTACGAGTGGAACTAAGTCTTCTTAAGGCAGTCGAAACAGACTTGCCTAAAGAGAGTTCGAACTTTAAGAACTCGTATAGATCAGTTTCAAGCAAATCACTCGTGTCTTTCTTGTCGGAAAAATAGTTAAAGAAGGCTTGTAAGTCTTCTAAGTAAGATTTCCAAGTTTGGGTGGAAAGACCTTTTTCCACTAAAACGTATTGGTGAAATAAATCAACGGCGT